>JANYKQ010000058.1 GCA_025358115.1 Methanomicrobiales archaeon
GGTGATCTTCGCAGGAATCGCACCCTTGCTGATCTTGTCCACGTAATCTGCCGCAACATTGAGCGGGCCGATCACAGAGTCCAGACAGTTGTTCACACCAACAACAATCTTCTTGTAATCGCCCTGGTGTTTTGTGGCATCGGCCCGGGTTGCGAGCTTGCCTTCGACTGCTGCTTTCTCAAGCATCGCGGCATCCGCAACAAGGGCGTTGATGTTGTCGATACAGTTGTTGAGGTTGTTCTTGATCTCGTTGAAGTCCCCGTTGTAGTTGTCGGTGATCTTCTTCGGGATGTCGCCCTTGGAGATCCGGTCAACATATTCCGCTGCCACATTGAGGGGACCGATGACAGAGTCAAGACAGTCATTGACACCCTTGACGATCTTCTGGTAATCGCCCTGGTGTTTGCTGGCATCAGCACGGGTATCGAGTTTGCCTTCCACTGCGGCCTTAGCGAGCATGGCTGCATCGGCAGTCAACCGGTTGATTGACTCCGCCGTGAGGATGAGGGCAGGCGTAATTTCGTCCTTGCCGTCTTTGGCGGTTATCTTAAATGAACAGTCTCCCGCAGCAACCTTCTGCAGGTTCTTGACCACATTCATCTGGAGATCTTCAGAGAATGCATCCATTACTTCTGCCATTTCCCCGATCTCGTCTTTCCTGCTCATCTTCAACCGGTTGCCGAGGTGACCCATACCCATTTCTTTGAGGTTTTTACTGGCTAGGTCAAGAGGTCCGGTTATGCTCTTAGACAGATAAAGGGCAATTGCCAATCCCGCGATTATGGCAATAATGCTTGCAATCAGCATCATCATCTGGGCACTCGAACTGGTGTCAGAGATTTTCTTATCCAGGATTGAGGCTTGGTTTGTGTTCAATTCCTTTAATTTATCGAGAGAATCGGATGTTGTTTGTCGTGCATTGGACAGCGCCCCTCCTTTGACCAACAGGGGCATAGCATCGGTTACTTTCCCTGCTTTGATGATAGGGACAATAACTCCAACCTGCGTCTTCCAGTCTGCATAATTTTTCTGGAACTCGACAAACGCAGCCTTCTCATCTGCTTCCATTGCTGATGAGGAATATGCAGCAATCTGTTTATCGAGATCAGCAATATCCGCATCCACTGCCGTCAGGGCTGAGTCTCTTTCAGCGGGAAGCAGGATGGCTTTGTAAAGATCTCCCCGTGCCTGGTAGAAATCCTTCTGGGCATTGCCCAGTTGTTCGATCGGCATCAACCGGTCATTAAACATGGCTCCCCCGATGGTGGATACAGAATTCAGACTTGTGTAACCAATTATTGCCACTACAGCGAGAAGCAGCAATACAATCAGGAATCCTGCGATCAGTTTCTTCCCGATCTTCATATCATCAATGAAACTCATTTTTCATAACCTCTTTTTACCTTATGCACTTACTGAATCTCCCTCATTCTCCCCCTTTTCTGGCAGGGATGCAGGGCACCGATGTACCCTGCCCCGCACCCCGTGCGATATTTGGGATACCCCCTCATCGCGAAGGCGTGCCCCTGATAATACTCGGAAAACCGGTTGAAATGTGGGTGAAAGACTCTTTAGATGATACTTGTATAAATAGATATTGACGTCTGATGATTACATGTGATGGTTTGACGGTCATTAGCAATGATTATAATGGTAGAGTGCAATTGTAATTATTATTCAAGTGCTGCAAATCAGAAACTACAAATTTAAACAAGAGTTCACAGGGAGGAAAGCATGGCAAAAGACACCGGGATCCTGCGGGTCAAAGAGGAACTGGAGCGTAATCCCAAGGGGATGACTATCGAGGATATCTCCCGTAATCTTTCCCTGAACCGGGGCACCGCGGCAAAATATCTCAATCTGCTCGTGATCTCCGGGCAGGCTGATATGCGGACCTTCGGACCTGCCAAGCTCTTCTCCATCTCCAGGCGTGTGCCCCTTTCCCGGATGCTCAGCGTCTGGACGGATCCGATCCTGATCCTTGATTCAGGTTTTCTCATCCACGAGGTGAATGATTCCCTCCTGCAGTATTTCCATATCAAGAGTAAGCAGGTTATGGGCATGCAGATCATGCACTCCCCGCTTGCCCCGTACTTTACGGAGGAGCACCTGCAATCATTGAAGGCAGCATTGAGCGGCGAAGAGAAGATATTCGAAGAAGAGATCCATATCCAGGGAAAGGCGCATATCTTCCGGATACGGGTATTACCCATAGTCTTTGATCAGGGCGGAAAGGGGATAGGGTGCATCCTCACTGATATCACCGGGATAAAAGCCTACCAGCAGGATCTCGAGATCAAGGTGCAGGAGCGCACCGAACTTTTGCGGGAAACCAATGTCGAACTGGAACGCCAGGTACGCGAATTAAAGCGGATTGAACTGGACATAAGCCGTACAGAAATGCAGTACCATACCTTGCTAAATAATATCCAGGAAGTGATCTTCACCCTGGATGATCAGGGTAGTATCACGTATATCTCTCCGGCAATTCATCCGCTCCTGGGAATTACCGCAGAAGAGATGCTGGGCCGGCAGCTCCAGGACCATGTGCTCAGCGAAGATCTCATCCCGTTCACCCGCGGGCTTGACAACAGCTGGAATGGGAATCCGGCGCCGTTTGAGTTCCGCCTGGTCACCCATGACGGGGGACTGCTCTGGGTGCAGGTAACCGGAAAGCCGGTTGAACCTGACGGCTTTCCCCCGGGGTACCAGGGTATTATGATCGATATCCAGGAGAAGAAGCGTACTGAAGATACCCTGCGGCAGGCAAACAAACAACTGGTCCTGCTCAACAGTATCACGCGCCACGACATCCTGAATGGTGTCACCAAACTCAATGCCTATTTCGATATTTCCAAACGCCAGATAAAAGAACCCCGGCTCCTGGAGATCCTGGAGAAGGAGCGTGCGGTCACCAGCACCATCCAGCGCCAGATCAGCTTCACCCGGGAGTACCAGAACATCGGAATCCGCCCACCGCAATGGAAGAACCTCGAGGCCGGTATCCGGGCTGCAGCTGCCGGACTGGACCTTGGCAGTATCAGGTTTGAGGTAAAAACCAAAAATACCGAACTGTTTGCAGATGAACTGCTCGCACAGGTCTTTACCCACTTAATCGAGAATTCAGTGAAGCACGGGGGTAGCGTCACTAAGATCTCCTTCTCATTCACTGCGCAGGGCAGGTCAGCGGTGCTGGTATGCGAGGACAACGGGAAAGGTATCCCTGCCGATCAAAAAGAACTCATTTTCGAACACAGTCATGGCGGGAAGGCCACCTATGGTCTCTTCTTCTCAAGAGAAGTGCTTGCCATCACCGGCATAACCCTCCGCGAAACGGGTGAGCCGGGCAAAGGCGCCCGGTTCGAAATGACGGTGCCGAAGGGTACGTGGCGGACGACCGGGAACGACAAATAATGACAGAAGCAATACGGGTCCTCTATGTAGATGATGAAACCTCCCTGCTCGATATAGGTAAGCTGTTCTTAGAGGAATCCGGGGATTTCACGGTAACAACAACAATGAGTGCAACCGAAGGGATCCGGTTGCTTGAACACGAAAAATTCGATGCCATCATTTCTGATTACCAGATGCCCGGTATGGACGGTATCGAGTTCCTTGTTAAGGTACGGACAGACATTGGGCAGGTCCCGTTCATCCTGTTCACCGGCAAAGGGCGCGAAGAGATTGTGATTCAGGCCATCAACAGCGGAGCGGACTTCTATCTCCAGAAAGGTGGCGAATCTGAAGCACAGTTTGCCGAACTCTCGCACAAAATAAAAAAAGCAGTTGAAGGCCGGCGGGCAGAAGAAGATATACGGACATCCCGGGACCGGCTCATCAGATCTGAAGCAGATCTCAATATTCACAAGACCGAGCTTGAGGCGCAGGCAGAAGAGCTCATGAGGACTCATCTCGCACTGGAGGAGTCTCGGGACAAGTATCTTGATCTGTATGAATTTGCCCCGCTCGGGTATCTCACGCTCAGTGACAAGGCGCTGATCACTGATGTGAACCTTACCGGAGTGACACTCCTCGGTATTGAGCGGAAAAAACTGCTCAGGGCTCCATTCAGTAAATTCATGTCGGAAAAGGATGCCGACGAATGGCACCTGTACTTCAGGAATGTGCTGGACAAGAAGGAAAAACTGACCTGCACCCTCATGCTCACACGGGCCGACGGGTCTGTGTTCCCTGCCCGGCTGGAAAGTATTTGTATCTCAGGCAATAGTGCCGGAACTCCTACAATCCGTGTGGCAATCAGTGATATCAGTGATTTACGGAATATGGAGGATACTCTCCGGGAGAGCGAGGAGAAGTTCCGCTCGCTTGCCGAAAGCAGCCCGGATTATATCATGCGATATGATCGGCAGTGCCGTCATACGTACATGAACCCGGCGGGATTATGCGTTTCAGGATTGACTGAAGATAAAATTATTGGCAAGACTCACCGGGAAACAGGGTTTGATGAGAACCTGAGCCGGTTCTGGGAGGAGAGGATAACCGGCGTCTTTGAAACCGGCAAACCCTGCCAGACTCAGTTTGCCTGGGAAAGTGCACAAGGCCCTGTTACCCTTGACTGGGTGCTGGCCCCTGAATTCTCTGATAATGGAACCGTCCAGTCTGTACTGGGTGTTTCACGGGATATCACCCGGCTGAAAAAAACTGAAGAAGCATTGAAACAGAGCGAAATTCTTCTGAAAAAGACCGGGGAGATTGCCCGGGTCGGGGGTTGGAAACTGGATGCAGAAACCCTTGAAGTAACATGGACCGATGAAACGTACCATATCCATGAAGTGCCTGTGGGCCGGATGCCGCGATTGGACGGGGCGATAAACTGTTTTCACCCGGATGAGCGCGGGAAACTTTCAGATGCGATTACACGTGCCCTAACGACCGGTGAAGGGTATGATATGGAATTGCGGTTCATCACGGCAACCGGAAAACAACTCTGGACCCGTTCACTCTGCCAGCCGGAGGTTGTCGATGGAAGAACTATTCGTCTTATCGGAGCATTCCAGGACATCACTGAAAAGAAGCACACCGAAGAGGAACTGTTAAGGAAAAACGAGGAGCTCCAGGCGGCCTTTGAACAGATTGCTGCCGCAGAAGAGGAACTCCGCGGCAACCTGGATGAACTGACCCGGCAGGAACAAGCGCTCCGCGAGAGCGGGGAGAAGTTCAGGACACTGTTTGAGAGTGCGGGTGATGCAATACTGGTCATGGACCGGAATGTCATTCTGGACTGCAACAGGAAAACTGAGGAACTATACCGTCTCTCCCGGGACCCGATTATCGGGCATTCCCCCGGGGAATTTTCTCCAGAACGCCAACCGGACGGCACATTTTCAGCAGAAAAACTGAAACGGAAGATTGATGCAGCCTTTCAGGGGGAAAACCGGTTTTTTGAATGGATTCACATCCATCAGGATGGTAATCCGACCATTGTCGAAGTGAGCCTGAACCGTTTCCTGGTGCAGGACACCTGGTACCTCCAGGCAATCGTCCGGGATATCACCGACCGGAAACAAAATGAGGAACAGACGGCACGCCTGAGTGAATTAAAAGAGCAGTTGCTTGGAATACACAGTCTCCCGGAACAACTGAAACTGGTAAGTGATCGTTGTGTTACCATCTTCGGCGCCGATTTTGCCCGGATCTGGTTGATTAACAACAGCGATCTCTGCGAAAAGGGATGCATGCATGCCTCGGTAACTGCCGGACCGGAGGTATGTCACAACCGGTCCGGATGTCTGCACCTTATGGTGAGTTCCGGGCGGTATACCCATACCGATGGAGCTCACCGGCGGGTTCCGCTTGGATGCTACAAGATCGGCCGCGTTGCTTCGGGGGAGGAACCGTTTTTTATTACCAACGATGTGGTCCGGGATCCACGGGTTCACGACCCAGCATGGGCACAATCCCTGGGACTGGTCTCCTTTGCAGGCTTCCGGCTTCTCTCCCAGGATAACAAACCTGTCGGTGTACTGGCACTTTTCAGGAACCGTCCAATACTCCTTCGGGAAGAAAAACTCCTTGTGGATCTGGCAAATACGCTCTCAAATGTTATCGTATCCGGGCTGGCAGAAGAAGCACTCCGGAGCAAAAACGAAGAACTCCAGGCAGCCTTTGAACAGATTGCTGCCGCAGAAGAAGAACTCCGTGGCAACCTGGATGAACTGACCCGGCAGGAGCAGGAACTGCGGGAGAGTGAGATAAAATACCGCACGGTCATTGAGCAGAGCCTCGATGGCATCTTCATAGCCCGGGAAGGCATTCTGGTTTTTTTCAACACGTCACTGGCAACCATGACCGGCTATAGAAGTGATGAACTGGCAGGGCGATCTATTGCCGATCTGATCGCCCCTGAAGACCGGGAGCTGGTCCTGTCCCGGCATCATGACCGGCTCCAGGGGATAATCTCCCCGGACATCTATGAATTCTCCGTGCTCCACCATGACGGGACGAGCCGGGTCCCGGTCAAAATGATGATCGCTTCGGCAACCTTTGGCGGAAAGCCGGCAACCATTGGAACGCTCCATAACATGAAAGAGGAGCGGAACCGGGAGGAGGCACTGCGGGATAGTGAGGAACGCTTCCGCACAATCATAAACTCAATGCAGTTTGGGATTGTTATCATTGATGCACAAACCCATACCATACTTGAAGCAAACCCAAAAGCACTCGAAATGATCAGCGGAACGATCGAATCGGTTGCAGGTTCGGTATGTCACAACTTTATCTGTCCTGCCGCATCGGGTAACTGTCCGGTCACGGACAAGGGACAAACGATTGATTCTTCTGAACGTGTCCTTCTCAATACACGGGGTGAGAAAATACCCATTTTAAAGAATGTTATTAAAACGGTGCTTGGGGGAAGGGAGGTATTGATTGAGTCCTTCATCGATATCACCGGGCGTAAACTTGCCGAAGACACCCTCATGAGGGTGAACCAGAAGCTCAATGTTCTCTCCCAACTGACACGACAGGACCTGACCACCCCGATCTTTGTCCTGAACAGTTATCTTGAGATGGCAAAAAAACAGGCGATAGGGCAGGATGGCATTATCAAGAATATCGTGAGCGGTGAGCGGGCAGTCCGGTCAATCAAGGAGATAACGGAATTTACCAAAGATTACCAGAACATGGGAGAAAAACCGCCGAAATGGCAGAATCTTAAACTGGCGTTCCTGTTCGGGCTTTCCCATATTTCCATCTGGGAAATACGGCACAGTCTTGAGACAGAAAATCTTGAAATCTTTGCCGATCCCCTGCTTGAAAAGGCGTTCCAGGGTCTCCTGGAGAACTCGGTAAAGCACGGGAGCCATGTCAGTGCGATCCGGGTGTGGCACAAGGTTACTCCGGACTGTGTCACCATCATCTTTGAAGACGATGGTATCGGTGTTTCTCCTGCAAAGAAGGAGCAGATCTTTTTCCGGGGAGAGGGTGCACGGGCATCAGTCCGGGGGCTCTTTTTTGTGCAGGAGATCCTCTCCATTACCGGCATCACCATCCGGGAGACCGGTGAGACGGGCAAAGGGGCCCGGTTCGAGATGACGGTGCCGAAGGGGGCGTGGCGATTCTCCGGTGTACAGAAAGAATGAGTGGTCAATATTCCCAGATTGATCAATCCATGGAGTGCGGATTAGTCGTCCCTTATGAGTATATAAAGAAATAGATCAATCCAAAGTGATTATACCGTGTCCATCATGTACCGCATCCTCTATGTTGATGACGAACCTTCCCTGCTCGATATCGGCAAGCTGTTCTTGGAGGCATCCGGAGATTTCAACGTCACAACTGCACTGAGCCCCCCCGATGGGATCCGTATGCTCGAACAGGAACAATTCGATGCCATTGTCTCCGACTACCAGATGCCCGGCATGGACGGCATCCAGTTCCTCATGGAGGTGCGGAAATGCTTTGGGCAGGTTCCGTTCATCCTGTTCACCGGCAGGGGGAGGGAGGAGGTGGTCATCCAGGCGCTCAACAGCGGAGCAGACTTCTATCTCCAGAAAGGTGGTGAACCTGATTCACAGTTTGCCGAACTCTCGCACAAGATCCGACAGGCAGTCCAGCAGAAACAGGCATCGGTAAGAATACGGGACCATGAGCGCCGGGAAACCGATATCATCAATTTCCTGCCCGATGCCACCTTTGCGATTGATACCCAAGGCGTGGTGATCGCATGGAACCATGCCATGGAGGAGATGACGGGCATTAAAAAGGAGGATATGATCGGAAAGGGAGATCATGCCTACACGATCCCCTTCTATGGCGAGCGGAGGCAACAACTCCTGGATCTCATCGACCTCGACGATGCGGAGATCAGATCAAAATACCAGTATGCCCGGAAGAAAGAAAACACCCTCTATGCCGAAACGTTCTGCCCTGCCCTCTATGGAGGAAAGGGTGCCTATGTCTGGGCAACAGGATCACCCCTGTTTGATGCACGAGGAGATCGTATTGGTGCCATAGAGTCTATCCGAGACATCACCGAGCGTAAACGGGCTGAAGAGGTACTCACGAAGAGCCGGCACCAGCTTGCCGAGGCAATGGACCTTGCCCATCTCGTGAACTGGGAGTTGGACGTCGGGACCGGTATTTTCACGTTCGATGACCGGTTCTATGCACTGTTCGGCACCACCGCAGTGCGCGAAGGTGGCTACCAGATGAAGGCAGAAACGTATGCCCGGGAGTTTCTCCACCCGGACGATCAACACCTTGTTGCCGGGGAAGTGAAAAAAAACCTGGAGACAACCGACCCCCATTACCAGTCCACTATAGAGCACCGCATTATCCGGAGGGATGGAGAGGTGCGGTGGGTCCAGGTCCGGATCGGGATAACCAAAGATGCCAAAGGCCGGACCATCAAGACCCATGGCGCAAACCAGAATATTACTGACCTCAAACGGGCAGAAGAGACTATGCGGGAATCCGAAAATAAATATCGCAGCATCGTGGAACAATCTTTAATGGGTATAGGGATCTCCAAAGGAAACCAGGTTCTTTTTGCCAATAGAGCGTTGTTGCGTATTTTTAATTACGAAGATCTTGAGGAATTTAAAAAAATCCCCTTAATTGATCATGTTGCACCATCTTCATATCAATTCATCACCGATCGGATGAAGATGTTCGCTGAAGGAAAACTCCCCTTTTCTGAAATTGAATTTGAATACGATATTATATGTAAAGGCGGGCTGACCAAGACGCTGCATGCTGCCAGCACTCATGTTTCATTTGAAGGCGGGGTGTATGCTCAAACTATTTTCCAGGATATCACCGAGCGCAAGCGGGCAGAGGAGGCGCTGAGGGAGAGCGAGGAGAGATATTGCAGTATCCTTGAAAACATCCAGGATGTCTATTACCGGAGCGACACCGCCGGAAACTTCCTGATGGTGAGCCCCTCGATTACGCCACTGCTGGGGTACAACACGGTGTCAGAATTGCTCGGGAAGAATATTGCGGAATCCGTCTATTACAACCCGGAAGAACGGTCTAAATTCCTTGATGAACTAAATTCCCGGGGTTCGGTCACGGACTATGAAGTAACATTGAAAAAGCGGAACGGAACTCCGGTCTATGTCTCCACAAGTAGTCACAAATACTATGATGACTCCGGAAATTACCTCGGAGTAGAGGGGGTCTTCCGGGATATCACTGAACAGAAACGGATTGAAGATGCCCTGCAGGAGAGTGAGGAAAAATACCGCCGCATCGTCGAAACGGCGAACGAAGGGGTATGGGTCGTTGACCAGAATATGAACACCACCTTTGTCAACCAGCGTTTTGCTGATATGCTCGGGTATTCACGCGAGGAGATAGTTGGCCATAATGTGATGGATTATATTATCACCGACGACAAGGCGGTCATGGAGGCCCAGTTTGATGCCCGCAGGAACGGGACGAAAGGCCGGTATGAATGCAAATTCAGGCACAGGGACGGCAGGGTCGTCTGGTGCCTGATCTCCGGTTCGCCTCTCACGGATGACACCGGTGCTTTCAAAGGATCCTTTGGAATGATCCTGGATATCACCGACCGCAAAATGGCAGTGGAGGCGCTCCAGAATAGTGAAGTGAAATACCGGATGTTATTCGAGAGCTCGCAGGATGCACTGATGACTTTAGAACCACTCTCGTTTCGTTTCTCATCCTGCAATTCAGCTACCCTGCAAATGTTTGATCTACAGGACGAGGCAGAGTTCATCTCGCTTGGACCGTGGGACATATCACCGGCAACACAACCGGATGGTCAACTATCCAAAGAGAAAACCCGGGAGATGATTGACATTGCCCTGCGCACAGGCTCGCACATCTTTGAATGGACACACCTTCGGTATAATGGAGAGACTTTCCCCTGCACAGTACTTCTCTCAAAGATGACTATCGGTGAAAAGACCGTACTACAGGCATCCGTGCGGGATATTACTAACCTGAAGAAGACTGAAGATCGGATTGCACAACAATCACGCAACCTCTCCATCCTCAATGAGCTCATTACAACCGCAAACAAAGCCGAGGATCTCACAACGCTCCTGAACGTATTTGTCGATACAACACTCCGGCTTCTCGAATATGATGGTGGCGGGATTTATCTTGTTGATGCTGGAAACAAAACTGCATCTGTTGTCTGTGCAAAGAACCTGCCCGAAGATTTCCTCGCCCGTGTCCGCACGGTTGATACTAGTAAAAAACCCTACGATACCCTGTTTGTACGGGGTGAGCCGCTTGTTACCGATAAATCTGGAGAGGTCTCCCCTGCTTTGGTTTTATCAGGATTCTGTTCCGTTGCAAGTATCCCTCTGGTTGCCCGGGGAAACATCATCGGAGCTTTGAACGTTGCCAGCAGAAAACGGGATATAGTCACTGATCAGGAGCTATCCATCCTGCTCTCCATGGGGAAAGAACTCGGGACAACCATCTTCAGACTAACTGCTGAAGGGGAACGTCTTAAGAAAAATGAAGAACTCAGCGCGGCCAATGAGCAGATTGCTGCAGCCGAAGAGGAGCTCCGTGCCAATCTGGATGAACTGACCCGGCAGGAACGGGCACTGCGGGAATCGAAAAAGGAACTGGCAGATATCATCGAATTCCTCCCTGACGCCACGTTTGCCATCAATACCAATGGTGTGATAATCGCCTGGAACCATGCCATGGAAGTCATGACGGGAGTAAAGAAGGAAGATATGCTCAACAAAGGGAACCATGAATACTCCCTTCCAATTTACCACGAACGCCGGCCGATACTTATTGATCTTGTTTTTGGTTATGATGACAGCGTGGCTGAGAAATATCAGGAAATCAGGAAAGATGGCGACCGGCTTATTGCTGAAATTTTCACCCCCCATCTTCACAACGGGAGAGGGGGTCACCTCTGGTTTACCTCGTCCCCGCTCTATGATTCAGGAGGAACGATCACCGGTGCCATTGAATCCATCCGGGAGATCACGGAACACAAGGAACGCGAATCCGCGCTGAACCAGAGAAACGAGGAACTCAGTGCTGCCTTTGAGGAGATAACCTCAACGGAGGAGGAACTGCGGCAACAGGTAGGAGAGATCGCTGCTGCGCATCTGGCGCTGCACGAGATCAATGCATATCTCAACAACCTGTTTGACTACGCCAACGCCCCGATCATTGTATGGAATCCTGAGTATGTGATCACCCGGTTCAACCATGCGTTTGAGGATCTGACCCTCAGATCTGAGCAGGAAGTCATCGGGCAGCGGCTGGATATCCTGTTCCCAGAAGAAAGCAGGGACATATCACTTCTTCAGATTAAAAAGACCCTTGAGGGTGAACGGTGGGAGACTGTTGAGATCCCCATTCTTGTAAAAGATGGCAGTGTCCGGACGGTGCTCTGGAATTCGGCAAACGTCCTTGATCCTGATGGCTGGATAATCTCCACGATCGCTCAGGGAGTTGACATCACTGATCGCAAAGTGGCTGAAGAGGCACTAATTCAGGCAAACAAGAAACTCACCCTCCTCTCCGGCATTTCCCTGCATGACATCAACAACCAGCTCACAGGACTACGAGGATACCTGACCCTTCTCGAAAAGAAGCAAACCGACCCTTCATTCACCGAATATTTCCAGAATATCAACGCTGCTGCACAACGGATCTCCACCATTATCCGGTTCACCAAAGAATACGATAAGATTGCTATCAATTCGCCGGCCTGGCAGAACTGTCGCAACCTCATAGACACTGCGGCAAAACAAGCCCCCCTCGGAAAGATTGTCGTGAAGAACGATCTTCCTGAAGGAACAGAAGTGTTCGCTGACCCGCTGGTAGTCAAGGTCTGCAATAATTTAATGGACAATGCAGCACGATATGGCGGAAAGATCACAACCATCCGGTTCACTGTTGAAAAATGTGATGGCGATCATGTCGTGGTGTGCGAAGACGATGGCGACGGTGTTGTTGCTGAAGAGAAGGAGAAAATCTTTGAGCTTGGGTTTGGGAAGAATACCGGGCTTGGGCTGGCACTCTCGCGTGAGATTCTTGATATTTCCGGCATCACCATCCGCGAAACCGGTGAGCCGGGCAAGGGTGCAAGGTTCGAGATCACGGTGCCGAAAGGGATGTGGCGGATTGGCGATGTTAAGTGAAGCCCAAATCAGAATAAAACGATTCGCACAATTTTTTTTTAGTGAACAAGGCTCAATCTTTCCCGCTGATCTTCAGATCCTTCTCTCATCGGACGTTGATATCGAGGTAAAAAACTCCAGATTTCTCTGTTTTTCAATACCCCGGAAAAACAACATCAATAACGGGCCTTCTTTTTTACGAAAGTCTCATCAAACGGGTAAAACAGAGGGCAAAAAATGCCTCGATTTAAGGGACTTTGGTGGACTTTTAACGAGATGCATTCCTGCCGGATTTTGGCAAACGAAGAGATATATTGCCTCCGTTTTCATACGCGCTGAAACGGACGATTTTACGGGGTTTTCCGGATTGGGGTATGGCAAACGGAACCCTAAATGGGGTTATTTTCCCTCAAAGTTCATACCCCCGGACAAAAGGTGTCTCTGACGAAGGTTAAATGAAGAGGAGAGATCGTCTCATCCTCCCATCCCCGTAATTATCCCCACAACCTGCTGCGCTGTCACCGGGTCCGCCACCCGTGCCAGAACCAGCCCCGCCATCGCAACGAACAATGTCCAGAAAACTCTCTTCACCTGTTCGTTTTTCCCGAACGCCTCGATAACAATATCAACATCCGCCTTCATCGCCCGCTGGATCAGTTTCGGCAGGAACACAAACAAAGGAAGGAACAGGACAGCCGCCCCTATGAACGCGAGCGTAATCTCCGCCCGTCCCGCAAGGAAGATCCCGAGCGGCACTGCGAAGACTCCCGCCAGCATCGCAGCCATCCCGACCTCGCCAAACCAGAAGTAATGCCGCTTCACCGCATAGTTCAGTCGTTCTGCATTTGTCAGTCCTGATAGATCAAAGATGCCAAGCGTATTCAGCATCCCATACCAGACCGCGTGTGTCTCCTCCGGGTCTGCAACGAGACCGAAGAACAGCACCGCGACCGGTACAATCAGAAGAAGAAGTGGAAGATGGGCTAGCACCAGGACCAGCCCGAGCAGAATCCCGGCTCCGCAGATCGCGGCCCGGGTCTGCACCTCGTTCTCAAAAATCATCCTCACCCGGCTCGATCGTGATTTCGAAGACGGGGCTCGTGTACCCGTGGTTTGCCGGGCTGAAGTCCCGGACATTTCCCCACTGCCCGATCTTCCTGCGGGCAGTCCGTATCCGGACCCGGTGGGAACCCGGCGCTGAGGGATAGACCCTGCGGCCATCGATGTCCCGCATCAGACGGTAGTAGGGAATCTCGAACCAGTACGGCCAGAACTGGACCCCTCTCGGGATGTCCGTTCCCCGCTCCCGGTCCTTTAACCATATCGGCGTCAGGTTATCGTAACACACATCGATGATAATATCCGCGTCCTCCAGGTCAGGGTCTAATTCAAGCTCGAAGAAGATCGGACATTGTCGGACCTCTTCGAGGGTGAGAGGGGTATCCCTGGTGAGCGGTTCGAGGCCCTCAAAGGTACTCCGGAATAACCCGGTCACGGTCGCAACCGGTTGTCTTGCCTTATCCATTTCCATGATACGCCTCCTTGTGCTGTTCATGCTCGGCACGGAGTTTCCTGAACTCCTCGACAACTTCGTCATACCTGCCGATCTTCTGGTAGATGGCATACAGCATCGGATAGATTGGGAGTACGGCTCCCAGTACAATCGCTAACAGTTCGGTTTCCATAACGGCTCCTCCAAAAAGACGAGCGGACCGGAGAAAAAAGAGGTGACCGGGGGTCTCCTCCCCTCCGGATCCATTCGTCAGTACGATTATCAGGCAAGTGCCGCTACGGTGTCTGCCCAGGTCTCGACCTTGGTCCGGATTGCATCGTCCGAGTACGAGGTGATGCTGATGCGCTGCCGGGAGAAGTTCACCATGTAGATCTCACCGCCGGCATCATGGCACTTCAGGGTTGCACTGTACATTTCATTGTCAGTGTCACGGATCGCTGTGCCACCGTGGGCAGTTGCAAGGGACGTGTTGGCGAGAAGCGCAGTGGCTCCCGCATTGAACCCCGCGATGGTGGCGTACTTGTCCGAGACAGTACCGACAACTTTTGCATCGGCATCCTGGTACAGGATTTTTACGGTGTACCCTTCGCGGGTCTTCTCGACCGGGTTGTGGTTCTCCCCGGCGGTCATGTAGGCTACACAGGCAAACGGGTTGTCGGTGATGACCGACTGGACAATTGCATTGAAGGTCGCTACGTCTGCTATCGGTTCAGCGAGTTCGCGAACCGCGCTCTTGGTTACGGTGCTCTGTAAGAAATCTGCCATGTTTTTTTCCTCTGTTTTTTGTTTTTGTTCTGCTGGGAGGTTCACTGAAATCTCCCGTTTTGTCGCGGGGCCCTTTGACATACCAATATAGGATTTTATCATGTATCGGCGTGACTGAATGCTGCTTTTTTTCAAAAAAATGGGCAGGTATTGCGGAGGATTGCGCAAACCGGACTGTACCCGTTGCCCGTTGTCGTTTGCCAAAATGTACGGTGTGGACCGGTGCCCCGGCGCTCTCCATTTACAAATTCCTGCGGTATGCTGGCGTTAAGGGAAAAACGGAATTTTGTTTTATATACCCCTTTGTGTACGGTTCAGAGATCCTATCGAAAGATCCGTAAAGTCGGGGAGGAAGCGCAGATCGATGCCGGATGTTCGGCCGTGATTGTTCGGAAAAAAGAGGAGATCCCGGGGGAGGGATTCTCCATTTTCAGCAGTATTTGAAAGGTCACAACAGTTTTGTTATTTTTTGAGGTATCTCTGCTCGTTTTTACCGGACCGGCTCTTTGCGCCGGATTTTGTTCCCTTCCCTGCCGGCTGTCGTGTGGTCCTCAGGCGGATCGTGTAATAATGCTTTTTTGTCCGGATTACCGAGATGCGGAATGTCTCATCTCCGCGCTGCCAGATGGCCCGGGCGATGATGTGCGGCACTAGGTAGAGAGGGATGTCCTGCTCAACGAAGGGGTTGCTTTTGGAAATTCTCCGGGATACTGAGGCGGAACGGGAGCGGACGAGCGTTGGAGGAGCAACCGGTTTTCTTTTGATATCAGGAACCGGTTCGCATGCGGGTTTTCCGGTATCCGTCCGTACAGGCAATGCGGGTAAGGCTGGGATAGATTCCTCCCGGGACGCTGCATAGGGTGCAGTCACGCGGCCGGATTTCGCCGGGAGGGGCTTACCGGTCGTGATCCCTGGGATTGAGATCGAGGAAATGACCGGATGAACAACCTGCAGGACGGGAGTGTTTTCCGGTACTGCTGCCGTCAGCTGCATAGGTTCACCCTGACCTTTCCCTTGTGTTCGATCCAGATTCCCTTTGTGGAGGACGGGGGAAACTTCCTGCGGGGTTTGCGCATCTGCCCGTGATGGTTCCAGCATTCAGACATGAGAGACCTCCCGGAGACCCACTGCCAGTACTTCGAGACAGGTAAAACGGCCGGCATCGTCCCGGATCCAGATCTCCAGGTGGAGGGTCGTTGTTTTCGAACCCAGTGGAAAAAGCCTGCGGAGGAGCCGGGCGTCGTTGAGGCAGAATTTCCCGGCTGCGGGGATTCCGGCGAGCGGTCGAGTGGTCTGCCTGAGTTTGAGGTAGAGCAGCTCGGTCATATTTCGACGTGCCATGAGATGGGCCGGTTTGTGCCGGGTGGGAAAACAGGGCCTCATGGGCATAACCGCGTATCCCTTTGCTTCCAGCAGAGAAGTTGCCGCACGCTCGATCGGTGATAACCGTACGGGATTCTTCATGGTGCATCCTCCACGAGAATATGCACGGGTAAATTTCCCATCGGGGGAATCTGCTGGACCCGGTCCGGCAGGATCGCAAAACAGCGGTACCCCTGGTGTATCAGGTAGAGCCAGATCTCGTACCGTATCGTGGCATCCGGGTGCCGCGCCATTTCGGTGCGGTGCTGCCGGATAGTCGGGCCAAAGCATTCTTCCAGCCGGTAAATGTTTGCCAGTCGGGAGGAGATCTTGTAGATCCGGATGGAGCGGGTCTCGCCGAATTTTTTGGTGGCAGTGAGATGTGCCAGTGGCCGGCGCGTGCCTCCCCGGGATGGTGTGATCCGTACTTCATACCCGTGCAGCCGGAGCTGTTCGCAGGCTCCCTGTTCCAGCACCGTGCAGCGGCGGCTGGTCATCCCCAGACACCCCCGAGGCGCTGAACAAGGGTGGCACCGGTCCGGTTATCGACAAGCAGATCCTGGCGGACTTCGATCGCGAAATGTTTCCCGAGGGTTGTTACCAGGATCTCGTAGTGCTCGCCGGATTTCGGTGGATTGTTCTTCATCTGTTTCCGGAGGACACGGATCTCATCTTCACAGTACCGGGCAACTTCCGCGATCGTGATGAGGGTGTTGGGGCAGATCTTCAGTTTTACATGGAGGATCTCTCCGGTGAACCTCGAGCAGACAAACGTCTCGGGTGCCTCCCGTTCCCGGAGCGAGACGGACCGGATCACTTCGTAGCCGCGATGATGGAGGTAAAGGGCAGCCTTCCGCGAGATCGTGTGATGCGCGTTCGCTGTCATGCTGCACCCCGCTCCGCCTCAATGGTACTGCAGGTGTTCCGTGCCGGGACCCGGGATCGCAGCTCTTCTTTTGGTACGATCTTCCGGTACCCGAATTCGACAATGATCTTTCCCATCCTGGAGAGAGGCCCGTTTAGTTTTTCGTTCGCCTCTGTTGTTGCCTGATCAACCCTCAAGGGCTTGTTTGCAGATGTGTTCTGCATAATTTCCACCGATTTTTTCCTGATGTTCATCCGCACTTTCTGGAACAAGCGGAACTCTGGAGCGGCCACTCGTTCATGATGCTTAAAAAGACGACGGCACCCGGTGATTCCGGGTAGAGCCCGGGCTCGAATTCCGATCGGGTATGCCTGCTTTTTAATTCGGCAGGTCCCCTGTCGGAGGAGAGTTGCGGGAACTACTCAGATACCGGATACCGGCGTCTGCCGATTACCAAAAAAGGTGAAGAGCGAGAATACGGGGGCGTGGCTGTTCGTGATCCTGTACCGGAGTCCCAGGTTCAATGCCTGTACTGCACCGGTCGGGACAATGTATCCGGAGAACGGGAAGCAGGCTGAAATGGAGGGGGTGACCCGGGGGCAGGTGACGGAAATGATTCCGGCTTTAATGGCCTTTGCCGTCTTTTTTATCCTCATTTTCAGGTACGCTACGAGTTTCGGGAACATTGTAATAAACAAAACTGGATTATTCGCCTATTTAAATAACACGTAACCTGCGGGTTATACAAATCGTTTTTCGAGAAAAATATGCCCGCCCAATGGTTATTCTGGGATTTTTGCCGGGGAATTTCCCGTGCGCGGCTGAAATTTTTTAAAAACTGGCAGAATATGATGAATCTTGTGGTTAAACGGGATTCCGGGAGCGGGTGGTGCCGCATTGATTGGGGTGTTTCCATGTGGGGCAAACATTGGGGGAAATGTGAAAATTTTTGGAAAATTGTAGCAAAATAAAAAAGATATGAAAATTTCTCGTGTCGCTTAAAAACTTCGCCAAAAAAAAAGATCCTCCCATTCGCAATCCGGCAGAGTTTGCGGGCCCTGGATGGATTAAACTACGTGGCGAAAAAAGCCCTGGTTTAAGGGCCATTGGTGGCCATCCGGAGAGGGCGTTTCCACTCATGTTTTGACAAACAAATCGTGAAAATGGCGTATTTTCCATTGAGGCGAAAATGGAGGATTTTACGGGCTTTTCCGGAACCGGTTTTGGGAAAAGGAGCCCGCAAAGGGCTTGTTTTTTCGGATATCAGGCCCCAAAAAAAGGGTCCCCTTTTTCACTTCAATGGTTGATTACGATTAAATACAACGGGTGATAATTAACGCGTGGTAAATATCATGAAGATCAGCGCACGAAACCAGATATCCGGCACCGTAAAGTCGATCAAGAAAGGACCGGTAAGTACAGAAGTCGTGATTACCATTGCCGGGGGGAATGAGATTGTCTCCTCCATCACTACCCAATCGGCAGAATCCCTGAAACTGCATGAGGGGTCCAAGGTCTACGCGATCATGAAGGCCTCCGAAGTGATGGTAGGAATCGATTAACTTTTTTTGGATTGGTTGTTAAACCCCCCGGAATACATGCCGGCAGCAGCAAGGTCTTCATCTTTGACGGGACTCCCTCTCTTGATGGGCAAAGGGATGGGGTTCTGCGCGGAAAGAAAAATTCCGGCAATAAAAAATGTGAGAAATTATTCAGCCTTATTTTATACAACCGTACCTGCGGGTAAATCGATCCCGGCATGGTTTTTTTCTTCACCGGTAGTTAACTGGATAGAAAAATCAATGTCGCAGGTTAATCAGTTGTAAAAAAGAGATTGGTGCGTTAATTGGTTCCAATTTATCGTCTGTAAAATTAACAATCTTTAATTACTGACCTGGGCCAACTTCTCAATTAGGCAAATTTTATCAAAAAATTTGTGTGTGATGTGCATGGCTTTTGCAGTTCATGTAAACATGGAACGCTGTACCGGGTGCAACAACTGTGTTGTTGCCTGCCCGGTTAATGCTCTCGAGCTCTTTTCGCTCGACCCTGTTACCAAGGAGAAAATCTACCAGGTACAGGATGGTATTGCAGTCAGCCTCGATTTCAAGGCTGAACTTTGTGCGGGATGCGGTGTATGCGTTGAAGCATGCCCGTATGAAGTGATCAGCCTCTCCGGTAAAGGCACCGGTGGCGAATTCCCGGTCAGGGCCTGACCTGATATACGAGGTGAAAGAATGGAAAAGAAAATTACCCTCAACATGATCACGTGCCGGACCATCCAGCAGGGAGTTGGCATGGAAGCAGGAAAGACGTCCCAGAAATACTTCGACGCCTGCACGATCATCCACATGCATGCGGACGATATGAAGAAACTCGGCGTATGGAAGAACACCAATGTCAAGGTTACCAGCTCGGTTGGCAGCGTTATTGTAAAAGCTGTCGAGACCCGCGAAGATCTTGTACCGGGCCTTGCTCACATCCCGATGGGACCCTGGGCAAACCGGATCGTTCCGGCCTATACCTACTCCACCGGAGAACCGTGCTTCAAGGGATTCCCGGTTGATGTGGAAGTTGCAGCAAATGCACCTATCATGAGTTCGATCGATGTACTGAAGGACGCCTGTGGCCTTTTAAGGAAGTGACGAATAATGCCAAAAGATGTAACTGATGTAATCTGTCCGTTCTGCGGTACCCTGTGTGATGACCTCATCGTCACGGTATCCGATGACAACAAGACGATCCTTGGAGTCAAGAACGCCTGCGCCATTGGCGCTGAAAAGTTCAACCACCAGAGGCTCCCCGGCCGCGTCACGCGTCCAAGAATGCGCCAGGCTGACGGTACCTTCAAGGAAGTCTCCTATGATGAAGCCATCGACTGGACCGCAAAGATGCTGGTCAAGTCACGAAAGACCCTGATGTACGGCTGGGCATCCACCAGCTGCCAGGCCATGAGCATCGGCCACGAAATTGCAGAGAAGGTCGGCGGTATTGTTGACAACTGTGCAACCGTCTGCCACGGATCATCTCTCATTGCCATTGAAGATGTAGGTGTCCCGAGCTGTACACTCGGTGAAGTCAAGAACCGTGCCGATCGTGTCATCTTCTGGGGCTGCAACCCGGCTCACGCCCACCCCCGCCACATGTCCCGGTACTCGATCTTCCCCCGTGGTTTCTTCACCGTCAAAGGCCACAAGGGCCGGAAGATCTACTGTGTCGACTGCCGATACACGGATACCGCCAAGTGCGCGGACGAATTCATCCAGGTCCAGCAGGGCTACGACTACGAACTCTTGAACGCCTTCAGGACCGCAGCTCGCGGCGAGGCACTCCCGGACACCGTTGGCGGAGTCCCGAAAGAGAAGATCATCGAGATCGTCGAGGACCTCAAACAGGCCCGCTTCGGCATCATCTTCTTCGGCATGGGTCTTACTCACAGCATGGGCAGGAACCACAATATCGATATCGCCATCAACCTGACCCGCGACATGAACGACTTCACGAAATTCGCGATCATGGCAATGCGTGGACACTGGAATGTTACCGGCTCCGGCCAGGTGCTTGGCTGGCAGTACGGATTCCCGTACGCCGTCGACCTGTCCCGCAGGGACCAGGCACGCCACCAGACCGGTGAGACAACCTCCGTCGACCTCCTCAACCGCAGTGAAGTCGAGGCCTGCTTCTATATCGCAACCGACCCCGGTGCACACTTCCCGGTCGATGCAATGATCAGCAGCTCAAGAAAACCGACTGTCACTATCGACCCGCACATCCAGTGCACAACCGAGATCTCAGATCTCCATATCCCGGTCGCCATGGTAGGTGTCGAGACCGGCGGCTGCGCCTATCGTATGGACAACGTCCCAATCGAGACCCGCAAGGTTGTCGAACCCCCGGAAGGCATGCTCACGGACGAGCAACTCTTAACCAGGATAAACCACCGGGTTGACGAACTCCTGGCCAAGGGAGGAGCATAAATGTCAGAATATATCATCAAAAACGGCCACGTCTTTGACCCGGTCCAGGGAATCAAGGGCGACAAGAAGGATATCGCCGTCAAGGATGGCAAGATTGTCGAATCAGTCGGCTCCGGTGCAAAGGTCATCGATGCCTCCGGCAAGACCGTGATGGCAGGCGCCCTTGAGATCCACGCCCACGTGGCAGGACCCAAGGTCAACGCAGGCCGCTGGTACCGCCCCGAGGACAAGCATTTCGACTCCCACAAGAAGCCCGGTATCACCCGTATCGAGGGCGGCAAGTCCATTCCGACCGTCTTCAAGACCGGCTACGAGTACGCCCGCATGGGGTTCACGTTCGCCATGGAAGCGGCAATGCCCCCGCTGTATGCCCGCCACGTCCACGAAGAGATCCACGACACACCCATCATCGATGAGGCTGCACTCCCGGTCTTTGGCAACAACTGGTTCATCTTAGAGTACCTCAAGAACCAGGAGATTGAGAACACCGCTGCCTATATCGCATGGGTGCTCCGCCAGACCAAGGGCTATGGTGTCAAAGTAGTCAACCCCGGCGGCACGGAAGCCTGGGCATGGGGACTGAACTGTCTCACCATCCACGATCCGGTCCCGTACTTCGAGATCACCCCGGCAGAGATCGTTACCGGCCTGATGGCAGCAAACGAGTATCTCGGCCTGCCACACTCGATGCACATCCACCAGAACGATCTTGGCAACCCCGGCAACTACAAGACCACGATCGACACCTTAAAACTTGCAGAAGGCGTCAAGCCGAAGAACAACTTCGGCCGCGAACAGGTCATGCACTCCACGCACATCCAGTTCCACTCCTACAAGGGAACCAACTGGGGAGACTTCGAGTCCGGTGCAAAGGAAGTTATGGAGTACGTCAACCGGCAGAAGAACCTCACCATCGATACCGGGAACGTCACCCTCGACGAGACCACCACGATGACTGCCGACGGTCCCTTCGAGCACCACCTCCACGGCCTCAACCACTTAAAGTGGATCAATGTCGACGTTGAACTCGAGACTGCAGCCGGTGTCGTACCATTCATCTATGATCCGGACAACGCCGTCTTTGCCAGCCAGTGGGCTGTAGGTCTTGAGATTCCGCTCTATGCAAAGGACCCGATGCGCTGTTTCATCACCACCGACCACCCGAACGCAGGGCCATTCACCCGGTACCCGCGTGTCTACGCGTGGCTCATGAGCCAGAAGTACAGAAACGAGCGGCTCAATACCTTCAAGAAAGCTGACAAGGTTATCGGTGCAACAAACCTGTCCGGCCTGGACCGCGAGATAACGCTCTACGAGCTCGCCCAGATGACCCGTGCGGGTCCCGCAAGGGCTCTCGGCCTCATGAAAGACTATGGTGGCTTAAAGCCCGGCATGAACGCCGACATCGCCATATACAACATCAACCCCGACAAGTTCCCGTCAGACGGCCTGGCCATCGAGAAGGCATTTGCCAATGTTGCCTGCCTCTTCAAGGATGGTAAGATCTGTGTCCAGGAAGGCAAGATTGCCGACATGGGCCATAAGAAGACCTTCTGGGTGGATGCGAAAGTCAAGGAGAACAAGCAGGTTGCGCATGATATCAAGGAGAAGTTCCTCCGCTACTACAGTATAAACGAGAACAATTATTCTGTTCCCGAGAGCTATGCACCGCACCAGCACATCATCAGCGTGGATGCAACCCAGTGAGGTGAAAAAAATGAACACTGTTACACTGACTGTAAAGAACGCACCGGAACTCTTCCTGGAGTGCGAGAATGTCAACACTGATGCATTTGCCGGCAAGAAGGCCGACCAGATAGCAAAACTCGGTGCTTTCCAGGGTAAGGAAATCACGACCCTGGGTGACTACTTCACCATCACGGGAGAAGCAGGTGCAACGGCAGCAGATACGAAGATCGTCATCAACGGCGACTGCACGAAGATGAAGTACATCGGCGCGAAGATGACTGCCGGTGAAGTGGTTGTCAACTCTGCCTGCGATATGTATACCGGCAGCTGGATGAAGGGCGGCAAACTCGTTGTCAACGGGGATGTCCACTCATTCTGCGGCCTTGCAATGGCGGGCGGCGAGTTCACCATCAACGGCAATGCCGGCAACTACCTCGGCGCTGCCTACCGTGGCGACTGGAGAGGCATGAGCGGCGGGGTCCTTCGCGTGAAGGGCAATGCCGGCTCCGATGTTGCGACCTTCATGACCGGTGGCGAGATGATCATCGAGGGCAATGTCGATATCCACCTAGGCACCCACATGGAAGGCGGCAAGATCATCTTAAAGGGCAATGCAAACCGCCGTGTCGGCGGCCAGCTGGTCAAGGGAGAGATCTATGTCTTTGGCTCGATCAATGTCATGATGCCCGGCTACAAGCCGGTCAGGGACGTCGAGCTCGAAGTCGATGGCACCAAGGCAAAGTTCACCGAGTATCTCGGTGACCTTGGGGAACGCCACCCCAAGCGCAAGGGAGAGACCGTGTACGGCCATCTCTACATGAAACAATAATTTTTTTATTCCATGTATCACACATGCGGTGATGGAGAGATCTTCTCATCGGATTTTTTTAGAGAAATTCTTGAAACATTTCTGACGCTCTCGGGAGCTTCGCCCCCGCCAATATGGCATCCCCCATTGCGATGATGACGTATTACCGGTCAGGAAAAAACCTGATATTTTGGTTAATTGAATAACATTTCCCCGCAATGCGCCTCGTCCCCCAATGGAGGCCGGTTAATAATACCTTATCGGTTTCTTCCTTTTTCGGATCCCGTTAAAAAATAGATTCGATTTTGTTATCGATGTTTCTTATCCCCCAAGAATTGCTACGTAAATATACATTCGTATTCTTGAATTACGATAGCCTTTTCTATGTAAGTATTAAAGGAAATCTTATGGGACAGAGTAGAAAAAATTATTCAGGAAAAGGCACACGAAACGGAATTCAACCATATCAAATCCTAATTATTGGAATTTTAATGTTATTAGGTGGATTATTTTTCGCGTTCCAATCAGGTAAAAATTTTAATATGTCAATGATTGGAGTTTTTATCGGAGGGGTTGGAGGATTTTTAATATTACTTGTCATTGTAAAATGGAGAAATCAACTCAACGATTGGGTTGAAAATAGATAATTTTTATTTGAAATGGTGATTTTCACAAAAGTGACATCAGGTCTATTACTGAAATCGAAACGAATGAAGAATGTATTGTGATCTTACAAAACGAATAAGCGATTAACGTTTAGGATTATAACCAACCATATCTAATGCCGTCGCAAGGGGTATGTAATACCGTTTAGTTATGTACGGGATTCCATTTCTTTTCGAGATCATTTCATCATCCTCTTGGATTTTACTTTTTTTTGAGTCGTTTGTCTTGACCTCCAGTTTTAATATTCCTACCTGATTTTTTGTTCTCCGATCAATTAACCAAAAATCAAATTTTCCACCCCCTTTACCACCTTGGGTTTTTCTAACAACATCATATCCCCGAGCAGAATATTCTGCTATCGCCAATCGCTCCCCAACTACACCAGCGGCTTGAATAGCTTTACTCCATAATTGTCTTGGAACCCCGTTTCTTACCCAATAACTATCAATATAATCATCTGGGTTAAACATAAACCAACGATTGAGTGCTTCTATATATATTATTTACCAACGTGGGACTGGTGGCGCAAGAGGGGGGCAAGATTAATCGAAAATTTTTGAAAGAAAAAAACTGGATTATCATTTTCGCGCAGTTACGATACAGAAACCGTGCAGGTTTTCCTTTATGCAAACCCCGGAAAAGCCTGCGTTGGTGAGTGCTGCCATTACCTGTTCCGCTGTGAGGAACTCTGCATAGTGTAAGAACCGGCCGGCAGGTTTGCGTGTCCGTTCCCGCAGGGCAACTTCCCCGTCTTTTTCCATAAAGGCAACAACAAGCGTCCCCCCTGACCGGATCACCCGGAAGGCTTCCTTACATGATTGGGCAACATCATCGAGGAAGCAGACGACCGTCATCATAAGGATGCAGTTGAATGTTCCGGCCCGGTAGGGCAGGTATTCTCCTTTGCCCAGGACCGTTTCCACTCCCCGCTGCCGTGCCATCACGAGCAGCCGGGGCGATGGATCGAGACCGTGCCGGATCCCGAGCCGGGATGCGAACCTGCCGGAACCGACGCCGATTTCAAGATCATTGTCCGTACCCGTGATATACCAGCGGAGGTAACCGGTCTGGGCTGTATAGACCTCCTTGTTTGTTTCAAACCATTGGTCGTAATCATCGGCATAACGGTCGAAGATACTGACCCCGGGGTTCACGTACTGTCCCCCGGTTCCGGCAGACGGGTCTTCATCTTTGTCCGGATCGATTCGGTGATCTCCTGCATCTTCCGGATACCCGAAGTACCTTGACCGGCATAGTAGAGCAGGAGATGGAAATAATCGGCGATCAAATCTGCGTTCTCCTTCCGGAACCTCACCTCGATGTTTGCATCCCCTACAAAACCTTTGACAGAGATGAAGTGCTCCTGTTCAAAGGAAAAGTACGGGCGCCGGAGATGCGGAAACTGTTTCACTGTACCGAATAATTCAAGGAACCGGAGAAAATCAGGAGAGAGGGGATCATCGAGCACGAACTCCTTCATGAGCGACCCGTCAACGCAGACCTTGGTCTGGACAGACTTAACAATTCGCGTGTTCTGCCACCTCCCGCACAGCCTCAGCAGCCAGACGACATTCTTCTGGCGTGTTGAGGTGGGAGAAACTCACCCGGATACATCCTTTCCCGCCATCGATCCGGTCGTGAACGAGCGGGGCGCAGTGGAGGCCGGTCCGCGTGATGATGTTGTACGCTTGTGCAAGGATGTAGCCGGCCTCGTCATTGTCAAGATTCCGGATGTTAAAAGAGACTACCGGGAGATCGGGAGCCGGGGTGTAGAGGGCGATAGCCGGATTACGGTTAAGTTCCCTTATGAAAAGCGCGGTAAGGCCCCTGCATTTATGGGTGATTGCGTCCTGTCCCTGCCGCTCTATGCAGCGGACGCCGGCAAGGATCGATGCAATACCGGGATAGTTCGGGGTGCCGGCCTCGAATTTATGGGGCATATCCTGCGGGTGGGCAAGTGTACGGGAATCCGTGCCGGTACCTCCCTGCCGGACCGGAACAATCGTTCCGGGATCCTGGATGTAGAATCCCCCGATACCGGGAAGCCCGAAGAGTGCCTTGTGCCCGGTAAAAACGAATGCACCCGCAGGGATCTCTGACAGGTTGATGGGAATCTGGCCTGCGGTCTGGGCTCCGTCAACGATCAGGAAGATATCGTTTGATGCACAGTATTCCGCTACCGGCCGTATGTTTTGTAAGGTGCCGAGCACGTTACTGCCATGGGTCATAACGACAAGGCGGGTATCCGGAAGTACAGCTTTTTTGATCTCCTGCAGGGTGACGCGGCCGTCATCGGATGGGATTATTGAGAGGGATATGCGGCCTTCACCTTTAAGGGTGTGCAGGGGGCGGAGTACGGAGTTATGCTCCAGTTCGGTCGTGATTGCATGGAAAGGCGTGTTTTGTTTTTTCATAAACCCGTGGATGAGCAGGTTTAAGGAATCCGTTGCGCTCTGCGTAAAGATGAAATGGTCCGGCTCCCCGGCATGGAAAAAAACAGCAAGTGCCTCCCGGGTCGCGGAGGGATAATCTGTTGCTCCCCCGGCCGTTGACCGCCCCTGCTCAAAGAAGGGAGTCTGCAGGCACCGGGCAACTTCCGCAAGGATCTCTGGTGGTTTTGGCCAGCTCGTTGCGGCATTGTTCAGGTAGATAAACGGGGGGTCTTCCATTTCTGTAGAGTTGGTGACGGTGTATCTTGGTTCTTTTGCCCGGTACCGGGGAATTCCGGACCGGGTGATAATCCGGAGGCCGGGTGAATCTGCACCGGAGATGTGACGTAAATTTCAATACGCTAATAAGGAGTGAAAGATAATAAGATTATGTTACCTGATCACAGGGCATACATGAGGTTATAACAATGGACAAATACGTGTGCATGATGTGCGGTCATATCTATGACCCGGCAGTCGGAGAGACAAAGGCGTTCACCACGATCCTGTGCAACTCGAAGACAATGGAGCAGTACGATTGCAAGATCATGTCGGCAGCACCGATCAAGGCCGGCACGGACTTTTCCGCTATCCCGGCGGACTGGAAGTGCCCGACCTGCGGTCACCCCAAGTCCTATTACCGCAAGCAGATGCCCGATACGCTTACCGCGATGCGGACGATCAGCTACTAAAAGTTAATTCTTCAACACCTTTTTTCCTATCCTGAAATTTCCCACTTCCGGAAAAACCCGTGTTTATAGAAAAAGGCATCAGGCCTTCAGAAGAAAAACGGCTCCTAACGTACAGGAGAACTGCATCCTTTGGTTTTGTCAATATCGCGAACTTACGACCCGCTGACAGTCGGGATAACTCCGGCAACGGTCTGCCTGTAGAGCCGCTCGGGGAATGTTGCATGGAAGATCGATGCATAGAGCGGATAGGGTACCGGCGCATGGTACTTCGTGGTCTTGTCTGCAAACACCACCGCCATTGTCCGTGTTGTCACATCGTATCCCAGTTCACGGATACCACTGGATACGTACCTGTCCCAGACCATGTTCATGTTTCTTATCTCCCGGGCACTTCAGGGTGCCACAAAACGGAATTAGAACGGGCATGACGATAAGGATTGTGGGTAAATGAAGCGATGTTAAAAAAAGAAAGTTAACAGGACCCTGTGAGGTTTATCCGTCGATCATCTTTAAGATCGTCTTCCTGAACTCATCAAAGTCCAGTTCGTCCAGCTGCTCCGGTAACATCGACCCCATGGAAGCCTGCCGGTAGATCCAGTAAATGATCTTGTCAATGACCCGGATCACATCGTCCTGTGTCTTGACCGTTACGAGGCTTCGCCCCAGTTTCGGGTGTCGGCCGCGGTGACCCCCTACGGTGATACGGTACTCCGGAGGAGCGCCACTGATGAGATTGAACGGGCAGGGCATGATGCAGAACCCGCACTCCATGCACTTGTTCTCGTCAAGGACGATGATACCATCCTGGACTTCAATGGCTTTCTCCCGGCAGTAGTGGGCGCAGGTGCCGCAACCGGTACAAAGCCCGGGATCCCGGATGGGCTTCTGGATACCGGTAATCCCAATTTCATTGAGCCGTTCGCTCTCGCAGCCGTTCGGGCATGAAGAAATGGCGATCCGCACCTTGACCGGGAGCTCTTTTCCAAAGAATTTCCTGTCAATCTCTTTTGCAAGAGCAACACTGTCGATGATCCCGAACTTGCAGTTGCGGGTGCCAAGACAGGAGGTGATGTTCACCACTTCTTCCCGTTCGGCCCCCAGGGGCGTGCCGTTCTTCTCGAGTTCGCCAAGAAGCCCTTCAAGTACGGAAGGATCCACATGCGTAAGTTCTATGGTCTGGCGGGTGGTGAGGTGAATATGCTCAACCCCAAACCGGCCGGCAATCTCTCCTACCTCTTTCATCTGGGCAGGCGTAATCATCCCGGCCGGCATCCGGAGACGTACAATACAGAAATTCTGGTCGCGTTCGGTGATGATCCCGCCGCGGGTAAAGAGATCCTGGTTGATATTTTTGGGGGGGCGTGCCATAGCACACAGATATGGGGCTTGTTAATGGATAGATATTGTCAAAGTACTAACGATTATAGCATTTAGTTACCCATATGTACCTATGACGAAGCAGTCCGAGTATATGGAGGCTTTTTTCGGGGTTGAGCTGAACCAGAAATTCGAGGACATGATCAACGAGCTCAAGGATTCTGAGGAGAGCCTCAAGGAGCTTTCACGGGATATCGGGAAACTGGGCCCCAACCTCGGGCCCGAGGAGGCAAAGGAGCTCAACAAGGAGCTCCGGGCGATTGCGTACGAGAACGCCCAGCAGATCAAGGATGTCCGGACCTTCCTTGACTTCTACTTAAAGTCAGACAAAGCCTCCACCCATATCATCCTCGAGCGGGATACCTACATGAAGATCTACCAGATCTTCAAGTGGGACGGCTCGGATGTACGGGACTTAAAGCGCTGGATCAAAGAGCTCAAGGAGCTCTGCGAAAAGATCGGCCTGAATCCCCGCGACCTGATCAATTTCAAAAAGCTTACCGCCCAGCCGGTACCAGACGAGCTCATGAAGTTCCCGGTCTATGCCTTTGACCGGCAGGGCTACTGCCTTACCGGCCCGGCTTTCGATATGGTCATGCACATCGATGAAGTTCGGGAAAAGATCGCCGAGAATTCATCGGAATAATTTCTCTTTTTCCCCTCCCCCCCGCTTCCCTTTTATTTATTCCGGATGCAAAACTCCCGGTTTTTTGCACGCTTTACAACGGGTCGTGATATTCCCTGACCATTCCTGCATGATTGCCAGTGATACCTGAGAGCTGAACGAGTATTATTAATTCTTAAAAGTTAACTTAGCGATTGATTTCACTAAATTTATTTATTTTCCTCCGTAATGTATAATCTGACCATTCCCATTTGCGATCATAGCCATCCGACAGTTTGCACAGGATACCGACATGGTATCAAAAGAAAGTGTCATCGGGCGTGCGGGTGATATAGTTCACGAAAAATAACCGTATCTCGTTATACAGGCTGATATATGACCATATCCGATCAAAAAAATAAGAGACATTTCCAATGACCTCACATTTTTTCCTGCTCAGCGGTCCGTTAACTCAGGAACGCCTATCCTGGATCGAGGAGAGTTTAAAATTTTTCTTCGTCCGGCTGAACCCGGAGAATCTCCTGCACAGTTCAAAACCAAGAGATACTGTCTTTTCATTCTTCCTTACAGGTGATTCGCTGTACAGCCTCCAGAACCCGGAGACGATTTCTGTATGGGAGATCATACTCTCGATGCCATCAGTGAAGATCGTATGCGACTGTAATGAACTGGAATTACGGGGCATATCGATCGAGCGCCTGAAGATGAAGAATCCCGAGCAGGTGATTGACCGGAACAGCCTTGCCTTGAATGGTCAGCCTTCCTTCTGGAAAGATGTGATGAAGTTCGCCCGGCAGCACGAACAACCAGTTCCGAGCATGGTTGGCTACCTCCAGACGGAGTCGCCCTACATGCACCAGTCGGCCCATGCTGCACTTCTCTTTCTCACTGCCGGGGTGGAATCCCATGCTTCGGCAGACCTGTACGCGTACCTTGACGGGGTCCATGTCGGTCACATTGGGCAGAATCCATCAGAGTGCGAAAATATCGGTACCGGTCTTGAGGCCGTACATGAAAAAGCCCAGAAAAAGGGGCTATCCTGCCAGATGATTGCCTGCGGGAGATGTGCCGCAGCCCGGGGTTACAGCACCTGGGATGGTGGCCAGGGTGTGGTAATTTCGACCTGCTCGATCAAGCCCTTTAAGATCCGGAGCCTCAGGGAGATGATAGGCCCGTTCGAACGTAACCATATCATCCTTTCAAAGGACAGCGCCTCCATCCAGTTAAAAAAAGAGGGGGCGTCCATTTCACAGCCCCAATCTGATAACAGTAGGAAACCCCCGATAACGATTTTTATCACCAGGAGTCCATATGGTACTGAAGAGGCTTTTGGCGCCATCTCCTTTGCAGTTGCCTGTGCCTATGAAGGGATCCAGACGCGTGTCATCCTCATCGAGGACGGTGTGTATATGCTCATGGGCACCCACAGGCCGGAGAAGGGTACTCACTTTTTCAACCTGCAGGAGGTTATCAATGCCATTGCGGGAAGCGCAAACATCCAGTTCTTTGCGTTCCAGCCCTCACTGAACCGGAGGGGAATTACCAAGAACGCAAAGATGAACGCTGTGCTTGATATTGGTACCCAGGAACTGAGCCAGCTCCTGTTCTATGCCCCGAATGGCGTGACGGCGAATCACCAGCGGGTGTTCTTCTTCTGAATCTGTATTTTGTACGGGTTGGGGATTACGGAGACAGGATGATGCGGTATTATTCAATTGCACAAGCCAACCGGGTTCTCAAAGATCATCAGGACCCGCGCGGTGATGAATAACAATGGATAGCATTTATCTCAATAATGAAGCGGGTTTATGTTGCAATCCCTGACAATAGATAAAAAAAAAGAACCCGGTACAGTAGCCGGTATTGACCTGGGCTCAACCCGCATCAAGGTCGTGATCTATAACGGGTCTTCTTACTTCGCAAGGATGTCGGATGCTTCGTGGGATCCGGAGAAAACGGCTCTTGAACTGCTTGCCGAAACGAGCCGGGAAGCCGGACTATCCGCTCCCCCTTCCATCATCGCAACAACCGGGTACGGGCGCCGCTGTCTTTCCCATGCAACGCTGACGTTCACCGAGATCGCCACTCATGCCAAGGGGGCGTTTTACCTTGTACCGGAGTGCCGGTTTGTAGTGGATATAGGCGGACAGGATGCCAAGGGAATCCGTCTTTCATCCGATGGCCGGGTGGAGGACTTTGTGATGAACGACAAGTGTGCTGCGGGGACGGGCCGGTTCCTTTCGGCAATGGGGCAGGCACTTGGGGTTCCGGTTGAGGACCTTGGCGCCTATGCAACCGGTGCGGAGCCGCACCGGATCAATGCGATGTGTACGGTCTTTGCCGAATCGGAAGTGATCAGCCTGATTCACCAGGGAGTGTCCCGGAATGCGATCATTGCCGGCCTTCACGCCTCCATCGCACGCCGGACCGCTTCGATGATTTCCTCCCTCCACCCGGAGCCGCTCATTGCGTTTACCGGGGGTGTCTCGCAGAATGCCGATATTGTGCAGAGGCTGTCTGAAGAACTGGGCCATCCCGTCATCGTCCCGCACGATGCCGTCTATGCCGGGGCGATCGGGGCTGCGCTCCTGGCATGGGAGCACCGTAGTGAATCAGGATAAAAAAAAGAATCAGGGTTTTTTGATCATCTCAAGGAATGCCTCGACCCGGGTCTTGATCTGACCTGTATCCCCTTGCGAGTAATCGGTCTCTACCTGGAGGAGGGGGACGTCCCCGTGCTTTGCCAGGTAGTCCTTGAGAATACGTGACTCAACATTGTAGGTGTGGCAGCCAACCCAGGTGATATCAACGACACCATCCGCGTGGTACTCTTTTGCGAGTTTTGCCAGAAGTTCGAGCCTGCCGGTATTCGGGCTCATGCAGGAGCAGGGTGTCTCGAGGTACTTGTCGGCGATTGCATCGAGCGGTGAGTCTGTGGTTGCTACATCATGGAGGTACTGCTTCATACCGGAACAGTTCTCAATGTAGACGATGGCAGCGCCGGACTCCTCAATGATCCTGAGGACCTTCTCGGCACCTACACCCGTGGGGACACCGGTGACGATGATCCGCATTGCGGTCCTGGGCATTGCTCCTTCACCCCTTGCCTTCATCGCCTTGAGTTCAGCAATCAGGTCCTTGAGCTGCTGGTTGAAGGCAACCCTGTCGAACGTGAAGTTGCGGGCCCACATCACCTTGAGCAGGTCCAGGCCGGATAGCGGGGCCGGGATCGCAGTATTGAGGTGAGCAAGCTCCCGCATGAGTGCCCGCTGCTCGTTGAGCTCCTCGATCGCAGCCTTCATTTTCTCATCGGTGATCTTGACCCCAAGCCTCTGTTCGATCTCCTGCTTGCAGCGGGCTACTTCCAAGCGCCAGAACGCTTTCTGTGATTCACCCTTTGCACTCTGCGGAACTTCGAGGACCACCATGGGTTTGAACTTCTCCATGAGCTCGAACATCTTCTTCTTGCCATCACAGGTGGTCTCCCCTATGATGAACTCGGAGTTGTTGAAGAACGCACATTTCTCGGTGATTGCAAACCCGTAGGAGGATTTGATCAGCGGACAGAAATTCCGGGGCAGGTATTTTTCCCCGTCAGCGATGGGCTCTTCCTTGGTGGCACAGAGCGTAACCGGTACTGCACCTGCGGCAACGATGAGTTCCTGGGGTGCGAACAAACAATAGAACCCGACGAACTTTTTGCCCTGGTCGCGTACGCTCTTGATCGCTGCTGATGCATTCGGAATTACCGAATCGAAATAGGTCATCTTTTCTGCTCTCATAGTAATTTCCTCATCGGTGATTACAGGAATAATCATGACTTAGTTCCCGGGGGTCTTTCCTGTTTCCCGGAGTATGATCTTTGCAGTTTCTTCTGCAACTTCTCCGGTGAATGCAATGCATTGCCGGAGGTGTTCGGGGGATTTTAATACCATGCCATGGGTTAGGGTACGGCAGCAGAGGCAGCCGTGCCTGCGGGTGAAGAGTGCATGCAGTTCCCGGGCAAGGGCGAGACACCGGTCAATGGAAGGATCGCCGGGCTCCTTGCGCCCGAAGACCATCCCGAGTGCCATGACCCCCCCGGTAACGGCGCCACAGGCACAGCCCGCACTGCCAATCCCGATGGGAAATCCTGAAGCCATCCGGACTATATCGTCAGGATAGTTCAGGGCGAACTCGTCATTGATGGTCTTTACGATCGCTTCCGAGCAGTAAAACTGCCCGGACCGGTAATACGCCTCAGCGACTTCCCTGACCCGGGCCGGGTCAACGGGCTTGTGCAGTTCCTTCACGCTTCTCACCCGGGCTGCTTATTTCCGGAGCCGGACTTCTGCCTTGAGTGCGATCGCATGCTGGATCGTGAACATACCCATGCAACGCTTGAGGGCGTACTCTTTCAGGTCATGGACCTGGGCATCGGTTGCCTCGCCCGTGACCTCCATGATCACCCGGTACTCGCTGATGAGCGGGCTCTCACCAAGGTCGAACTGGGCGGTATAGTCAAGGTCTGCCTCGACTTTTGTTTTTACCGAGGTAAGCTGGATGTTTCTCATGGCGGCTTCGGTGACAAACGTGCTGGAGTAGCATGCGGCAAACCAGAAGAGGCCAAATGCCATGGGGCCGGGGCGGCTTCCGGGGCCGGCAAAGTTCGGGTGGCTTGCCTCCATCGTGTAGGTGCCATCCTTCACTTTGACCGTTGAGCGGAACTGCGGGCCGCCGTTTTCAAAGAGCCAGACACCCTCTATCTTTGCGGTGAATTTTGCTTCCTTGGGATCTTTCCTGATGGTCTCTTTGTAATCCTTGACCTGCTTGGTATCAATGTTGTTCAGGCTCATAAGTTAACACAATAAATTAATTTGATTGAATAGTTAAAATAATTTGGTAAATACATGGTGTATGAAGCCACGGGGGAGGTTAACATTTGCTCGATACATGGATTTGGATCCTTTCAGAAATTTGTGCTATCAGACGATTCATCACTTGAAAGAATCATTACGACATTTTTTTACCTTTACAAAAGCACCTTGTTAATGATAAGCAGTAAATGAGGAGCCGGGTATGGACAGACGAGACCTAGTACGAGGAACCTGCACAAGGGGCAACAGGAAATGGTAAAACGCTACCTCGAGCTCCGCTCCCTTGACGAAGCCCTCCGGCTGCTCACCTCATCTTTTGATCTTCCCCTCAGGACCGAGAAGGTCCCGGTCATGCAGTCGGCCGGGCGGGTCGTTGCCGAACCGGTCTATGCAAAATATTCTGTGCCCGAGGTAAACCTCTCCGCCATGGACGGTATTGCAGTCAGGAGCCGTGACACCCTTGGTGCTGGTGACCGGAACCCGGTGACCCTGGACCATTTCGCCCGGGTCAATACCGGCAATATTGTGCCTCCGGAGTTCGATGCAGTCATTATGATTGAGGATGTCTGGGAAAACGGTGACCGGTTCCAGGTGCGCCGGGCTGCCGCACCCTGGCAGCACGTCCGCCCCGCCGGGGAAGATATCAAGGAGAACCGCCTCGTGCTCCCCCGCGGTCACATCATCCGTCCATTCGATATCGGGGCACTGGCCACCTACGGGATCACAACGGTCGAGGTCCGGGCGGTACGGGTTGGAATTATCCCGACAGGCAGCGAACTCGTCCCGCTCGGTGTCCGGCCGGGACCGGGACAGGTAGTGGAGAGCAACACCATCATGGCCCAGGTCTTTCTTGACCAGATGGGGGCACACTGCACCCGCCTTCCCATAGTGCAGGATGAACCCGACCTCATCCGGGCAGCACTCCGCCATGCGGTTAAAGAGAATGACCTGGTGATCATCTCTGCGGGTTCTTCGGCCGGTACACGGGACTTCACCGAGAGTGTCATACGATCGCTGGGTGAACTGATCTTCCATGGCGTGGCAGTCCGGCCCGGTAAGCCCGTGATGCTGGGAAAGGTGGAGGGAACGCCGGTCCTTGGGCTGCCGGGCTACCCGCTCGCTGCCCAGACTGCACTGAGGGAATTTGCAGCCCCCCTGCTGGAATCCTGGGGATTTCCCCCGGCCCCCCGCTTTCCGGTCATGGCCCGTCTGGCGCAGCCACTCGTCTCGGATCCCGGGTTTGATGAGTTCATACCGGTCTTTGTCGGTCGTATCGGTTCGAACCTCTTTGCAACCCCGCACATAAAAAAGGCCGGTGTCCAGATGGCTACAGTCAAGGCCAATGGTTACACCCGTATCCCGGCACCGGTTGAAGGCTACGAGGCCGGTACGGAACTCGAAGTCCTTCTCACTACGGACCCGGGAAGTATCGAACGCATGCTCATCCTGACGGGCTCGCTGGATCCTTCGCTCGAAGAACTCGCCGGCTTGGCCCATGACGAGGGGTTGTTCATCCATGCCACCAACCCCGGCAATACGGGAGCAATTCTTGCCCTCCGCTGCAACACCTGCCATGCAGCCCCGCTCAGCCTGCCGGCCCGGTCCCTGCTGACCACATTCCAGCCGTATATAAAATTCCTGGAGGCCGGTGACCTGGCCTTTATCCATATCGCCACCACCGAGATGGGTATTGTTTCTGAAGAAGGACTTGGGATAAAGGATCTCTCCCATGTCCGTTTCATCAACACCCGGCGGGAGTCGCCAGCCCGGATGGTTCTCGATGCCCTGCTGGCTACTGAGGGCATCGACCCGTCACAGGTCAACGGGTACCTGCAGGAAGTCCATGGTCCCCCGGCCGTGGCAGCTGCTGTCCGGAACGGGTTTGCCGATGCCGGGATGTGCACGTCGAGCATTGCCAGTGCAGCCGGGCTCCGGTTCGTGCCGGTTGCCCACGAGGATTATGAACTGGCAGTACGGCGGGAGATGCTGGAAGATTCCCGTATCCGTACCTTAGTCACGCTCATCCAGAGTCCCGCATATCGCCAGATTCTTACCCGGATGGGCGGCTATGATGTCAGCCTCACCGGCACCATACGGGGGCTTAACGGCGAGAATATCTTAACCCCGTTATCCCCCGGAAGCCTGCCGGCCGGGTATATCTGAACTTTTTTTATCCCCTTCCCCGTGTGTAGACCCGGGGGATACTTACATTACTTTTTCTGAATTATAAAAAAAAAAGACCCTGTTAAAGGGATTGATCACTTCTTGACAAACGGGTTGAAGACATTCTCGTAGATCATGTCGCTGCCGGTGTTGTGGAGCCGGCCACGCTCGGTCTTCTCCTCTGCATAGGCAAGGAGCGGGAGTTCCATGCTGACCCCCGGGACATGGCCGAACATCTTCTCGAGCTCGACCTGCTGGGCGTGCATGAAGAGTGCATTGGGGATTTCCGCGGGGCAGACTTCCTCGCACTGGCCGCAGTTTACGCAGGAATCTGCGATATGAGCGAACCGGATCAGGTGGAACATGAAGCTGACGGGCAGCTCGCCGGGCGGGACATAGGCCGGGTTCTTGGTCGTGCAGTCAACGCAGTAACAGATCGGGCAGGCCTCAATACACCCGTAGCACTTGACACAGCGTGCAGTCTCGGCCATGATCTTCTTTAAGCGATCCTTGCCCTCGCCAAGTGCTTCGAAATCGTGTTTTCGCCACTTGTCGCCGAGCTTGAACATCGCACCTTCGACTTTGGCCCGGATCTCAAGACCCTTGGGAATTGCTGGCGCGGTTGCCATGATGCCCTTCTTGACGGCACCGTCAACAAGGTTTGCTCCCTTCTCGGAGCAGACTTCAACAAAGGTAGCTTTACCCGCCTTGTCGCCTATGACTCCCCAGTTACCACAGGCAAGGTCAGCCTGGCGTGGGATCTTCATCTTGCAGCGGCGGCAGTTGCTGCGCCGGCCATAGCCTGCCTCTTCGAGCTCGTCAACGGAGATACCCTTGTGGCCTCCCTCAAACTCGATGATGAACTGGCCCTTGTCGATCTCTTCCTTGTGAACCGTTTCCGGATCAACGCCATACTTTTCACGGATCATCTTGCGGGCAACGACCGGGCTGACCGATCCTCCGCAGTTGACCCCGATCATGATGATGTTGTCGAGGTTGATCTGCTTGCGCTTGGCCAGTTCGTAGAACGCCATTGCATCGCAGCCCTTGACGGTAACACCGATCTTCTTGTCCTGTGCCCCGTCAAGGTATTTCTTGACCAGTTTGGGCAGCAGGAGCGTTCCGCAGTGGAGCGAACCGGCAGTCCTGACAAGATCATTGGGGTCCGTGATGATGACCGGTTTTGCATCGTAGAGGTCAACACCCTTGGTCACTGCAAGGACAGCGTCAACCATCTTGGATTCAAGGGCATACTTCCAGAGGGAAGTTACTGCGCCCCCAAGCTCGGCCTTCTTCTGTATCTCGGCATCGTTGGTCCATGCGTAAAGCATATCGCCTTTCTTTGTCATGTTCAGGCCTCCTTGATCTTCTCAATCTTGACAGCACAGTGCTTGAGTTCCGGCATCTTGGAGAGCGGATCGAGTGCGGTGTTGGTGAGGTCGTTTGCGCCATGCTCAAAGTGCATGGGCATGAAGATCACTTTCGGGGCCACATCGTCGGTCACGCGTGCTATGGCAATGGATTCGCCACGGCGGCTTGTTACCTTGACCTTCTCGTATGGCTTGATCCCAAGTTCCTTTGCATCCAGCGTGTTCATCTGCATGTAGTTTTCCGGCACATCGTTGTGCAGGGTCGGGCTCCGGTCGGTCTGGGTCCTGGTGTGATAGTGGAAGATGATACGGCCGGTCATCATGGTGAACGGGTACTCTGCGTCAGCAACTTCTGCGGGCGGACGGTACTCGAGGCCGAACATGGTTCCCTTGCCATCGGCAGCGGAGAACTTTCCTATGTGGAGGATTGGAGTTCCCGGGTGCTCGATGGTCGGGCAGGGCCAGTGGACCGATTCGGGTTTCTCCATCTTCTCGTAGGTTACACCGAACTGACCCGGAGTGACTGCGCGCATGTCGTCCCAGACATCTTTCGCGGTCTTCCAGTCAAAGCCCTTGAGGCCCATCTTCTTTGCGAGCAGGCTGATGATTTCCCAGTCGTACTTCGACTCGCCGGGACCGTTGACGGCCTTCCTTACACGGTTGACACGGCGCTCGCCGCTGGTGAATGTGCCGTCCTTCTCGGCAAAGCAGGTGCCGGGCAGGACAACGTCTGCATATTCGCAGCTCTCATTCCAGTAAATATCCTGGATAACGAGGAAGTCGAGCTTGTCAAGGGATCTCCTGACGTGGTTCGAATCGGGGTAGGAAACCACGGGGTTCAGGCCGAGGATATACATCGCCTTGATCGGGTCACCGCACTGGGTGATCTGTTCGGTTAAGGTGACCCCATACCAGTCGGGCAGGGAACCTTCTTTCATGAACCATGCCTTCTCCATCTTGGCACGGTTCTCGGGGACGGCAACTGCCTGGTAGCCTGAGAAGACGTTCGGGTATGCACCCATGTCGCAGGCGCCCTGCACATTGTTCTGTCCCCTGAGCGGGTTGACACCGACACCGGGGCGTCCGACATTGCCGGTGAGCAGCGCGAGGTTACCCATGGACCGGACATTGTCGGTACCGGTGGTTAACTCGGTGATGCCGAGGCAGTAGATGATGACCGCGTTCTTTGCATTTGCATACTGGCGGGCAAACTCCTGGACTGTCGCGAGCGGGACACCGTGGATCTTTTCACAGTCGGCATAGTTCTCGACGGTCTTCTTGAGGTCCTCGAAACCTTTTGTCCGTTCCTTGATGTACTCCTTGTCCTCAAGGCCTTCCTTGATGATCCAGTACATCATGGAGTTTGCAAGTGCAATGTGGGTCGACGGGTTAAACCGGATGAACTTGTCAGCAAGACGTGCAGTCGGGCTGAACCGGGGGTCAACAACAATGATCGGAGTGCCCTTCTTCTTGGCCTGCATGACGCGGCGGGCAGCCAGCGGGTGGGCCTCAACGGCGTTGGAACCCCACATGACGATGAGGTCAGAGTTCAGGACATCTTCGAACGGGTTGGTGGCAGCACCGGAACCGAACGAGAGCGAGAGACCGGCAACGGACGGGCCGTGGCAGATACGGGCACAGTTGTCAACGTTATTGGTCTGGAAAGCCACACGGGCCCACTTCTGCAGTGCGTAGCAGTCCTCATTGACGGTTCGGCACGAGGTGTGGAAACCCAGCGCCCGGGGGCCGCCCTGTTTGTGAGCCTCTGAGAATTTCTGCGTAATCAGATCAATGGCTTCGTCCCACGAGGCTTCCTCGAACTTGTCGCCCTTCTTGATGAGGGGCTTGGTCAGCCGGCCGGGCTTCTGGACCGTTTCCCAGCAGGTCGTACCCTTAGGGCAGAGCTTGCCTTCGTTGATCGGAGACCGCTTGTACGGTTCGACACCAACGAGTTCATTCCCGTTGGATACGAGGTTCAGGCCGCAGCCAACCCCGCAGTAGGGACAGGTCGTTGCTGTGTACTTTAGAGAATCCTTATTTAGTTCGCTCATGTTCTATCACCATAATTGCCACAGATGCTTCCGTTCCAAAAACGGTCGAAGCGCTCTGCACAGACATGACTGGCTACCCGCAAAATCTGTTAACTACTTTTGCTTGATTATTGATCTCTGTAAACACCATATTTATGCATTTTGAAAAACCTCTCTTAATTGGTGATTATCTGGGGGTTTTTACGATTCCTGACAATTATTATCGGAAGAAATTAAGTGCAGTTGTTACTCCGGAATTCCTTCCGCGCAGATCAGAACAATCTATAACGGAGCGATCCTGGTGAGGTTACGTCCCCTGCCTCCGATGCTCATCAATATTGTACAGACAGCACTCCTGGTATGTGACGGAACGGAATATTTTGTCGGTGGAGAATGCGTTTCGTGCGGGGGAACCTTGTCGGGCTATGACACTCGGGTGAAAAGGTTTGCAATTCTGTCTGAAGATGAAGGTGACCCCTGGGTAGAGGTCCTCCTCCACCGGGCATACTGCCGGGCCTGCGGGCGAATATGGATGCCGGAGGAACCGTTCTATCCCAGGACCCGGATTGGATCGCCGGTCGTTGATCTCTGCCGGGCCTTCTCCACAACAATGTCCTGCGGGCAGGTTTCCCGGCGTCTCGGCCAGATGGGGATTACGGTCGATCGCTGGAGTGTAAGGTCCTATTGCTCTCTTTCCAATGCCCCGCCACCCACAGTTGCGGCCTTCGGTATGAATGTCCCGGTCTCGTTAATCTCGCTCTCCTCTCTTGCCGGAACCCTGCGTGAAGGAAGTACTGCCCGGGGCGAGGATGTGCTCATTGCGTGCAATTATCCCTCTCGTAATCGATACCCCCACTAGAATTTACCTGCACAGGACACGAGGCGAGTTGTGTCCCGGTATTTTCTTTTGTACGAAAAAAAAATTATTCTTGAGAGAGAGTTCCCCTGCCCCACTCCTGGGATAGTTGTTTCCTGTAAAAAATTTTGATGGTAATGTTACACCCAGACGTTTTCGGGGAACGCCATATTGGTGTAGATATCTTCCAGTCGTGCCTTATGACCCCGCTCCATGTTTGCCAGCTGGGAAAAGAGCAACTGCGTTTCGGTGTCCTCTGCAGCTGCGGCAAGCTGGGTATACATCTGCATGGCTTCCAGTTCCTTCCTGATGGCAAGGACCAGGCCTTCGAGCGGCTTTAAGTCCGCTGTCAGCTTGGGAGACGGGAGTGTATCCCCGACCTTGTAGTCATGCCCTGCAGCGAATTTCATCTTGCTGAAGTCTTTTGTCAGGAAAGCTGTTAAAAACTCACGGTGTTTTTTCTCCTCACCGGCGAGTTCATCAAAGAGGTCTTTTAACACCTTGTCTTTTACCTTGTCGGCAATAGTGCGATAGAATGTGTATGCTTCCACTTCCCTGTCGATTGCTGTTGCAATAATCTTCTTTGCATCTTCTGCTTTCATGGTTTTTAATCATCTCCATTGAGAAATTTTGTTTTGCTCAACCGGTTCGTCCGGATACGGGTTCAACCTTTTTTTACCGGAACGGGACGGATTAAGAAAGTCCACCGGTAAAAATTAATTGGTGTAAGCTGACTTCCCCAGCTTGGGTTCGAATAACCGGTCTTCTTCCGTACGGATTGCATGGGAGAAGAGGGCCAGTGGAATCTCTGACGGGCACAGCTCTTCGCACTGCCCGCAGTTGATACACGAGTCAGCGATGTGGGCAAACCGGCGCAGGTGGAACATCTGGTCTGCCGGAAGCACTCCCGGGCGGATCATGAGCGAGGGCTGCTTGAACTTGTCAGCAAGGGTGACACAGACCGGGCACTTGTCGATACATGAGTAGCATTTCATGCAGCGGCTGGTCTCCTTTGCAATGGTCTCCCAGAGAACAGGTGCGAGTGCCTCGAAATCGTGCTTTCGCCACTTGTCACCGAGCTTGTACATTGCGCCTTCGACCTTGGCACGGATCTCGATCCCTTTGGGATTTGCCGGTTCCGTGGAAAGTTTCTTTGCGGCAACCGCTTTTGAGAGGAGGGTTGCACCCTTCTCGGAACAGATCTCAACAAAGGTCGCCTTTCCGGCCTTGTCTCCGATAACTCCCCAGTTCCCGCAGGCAAGGTCTGCCTGGCGGGGGATCTTTACCTTGCAGCGGCGGCAGTTGGACCTGCGGCCATAGCCGGCCTCTTCGAGTTCATCGACAGAGATACCCTTGTGGCCTCCCTCGTACTCGATGATGAACTGGCCCTTGTCGATCTCTTCTTTGGTTACCTTGTTCGGGTCAACACCATACTTGTCGGTGATCATCCTGCGGGCCGTGACCGGGCTTACCGATCCTCCGCAGTTGACACCGATCATGACGATGTTGTCCAGGTTTACCAGCTTGCGTTTTGCAAGTTCAAGGACGCCCATCATGTCGCAGCCCTTGACAACCATGCCGATCTTCTTACCGGCCAGCTTGGGCGCGTACTCTGTCACCAGTTTCGAGAGAAGGATCGTTCCGCAGTGGAGCGAACCGGCGCACTGGTCGAGAGCCTTTGGGTCGGTAACGATAACCGGAACTGCGTCGTACAGGTCGACACCCCGGGTAACGGCAATCACTGCATCAACGGTCTTGCTCTCGAGTGCATACTTCAGCAGCTCGGTAACCGCACCGCCGCATTCTGCCTTCTTTGCCAGGTTGGCATCGTTGGTCCATGCATAGAGCATTTCGCCTTTCTTTGCCATGGTGTTCAGGCCTCCTTGATCTTTTCAACCGATACAGCACAGTGCTTGAGCTCAGGCATCTTGGAGAGCGGGTCGAGGGCGGTATTGGTGAGGTTGTTCACACCCTGGGCAAAGTGCATTGCCATGAACAACACCTTCGGGGCAACATCGTCAGTCACGCGTGCAGTGGTGATGGTCTCGCCACGGCGGCTCTTCACCTTGATCTTCTCGCCATCCAGAATACCCATGCTCTTTGCATCTTCAGTATTGATCTGGATGTAGGACTCGGGCACTTCATAGTGCAGAACCGCACAGCGATCCGTCTGAGTCAGGGTGTGGTAGTGGAAGAGCACACGCCCGGTCATAAGGGTGAACGGGTATTGTGCATCAGCAACTTCTGCCGGTTGTTTGTACTCGAGACCAAACATGGTCCCCTTGCCATCGGCTGCAGAGAACTTTCCAATGTGGAGGATCGGAGTTCCCGGGTGCTCGATGGTCGGGCAGGGCCAGTGGACCGATTCGGGCTTCTCCATCTTCTCGTAGGTTACACCGAACTGGCCCGGGGTGACTGAACGCATATCGTCCCAGACATCCTTTGCCGTCTTCCAGTCAAAACCCTTGAGGCCCATCTTCTTTGCCAGCAGGCCGATGATCTCCCAGTCGTACTTCGATTCGCCGGGACCATCGACTGCCTTCCTTACACGGTTGACACGGCGTTCACCGCTGGTGAAGGTGCCGTCTTTCTCGGCAAAGCAGGTGCCGGGCAGGACTACATCTGCGTATTCGCAGCTCTCGGTCCAGTAGATATCCTGGATAACGAGGAAGTCGAGTTTGTCAAGCGACCGCTTGACGTGGTTCGAGTCGGGGTAGGAGACAACCGGGTTCAGGCCAAGGATATACATCGCCTTGATCGGGTCGCCGCACTGGGTGATCTGCTCGGTTAACGTCACACCATACCAGTCGGGCAGGGACCCTTCCTTCATGAACCAGGCTTTCTCCATCTTGGCACGGTTCTCGGCAACCGCTACTGCCTGGTAACCGGAGAAGACGTTCGGGTATGCACCCATGTCGCAGGCGCCCTGCACATTGTTCTGTCCACGGAGCGGGTTGACACCGACACCAGGACGGCCGACATTGCCGGTGAGCAGTGCGAGGTTCCCCATGGACCGGACATTGTCCGTACCGGTGGTTAACTCGGTGATGCCGAGGCAATAGATGATGACTGCATTCTTTGCCTTGGCATACTGGCGGGCAAACGTCTTGACGGTCTCGAGCGGGACACCGTGGATCTTTTCGCAGTCGGCATAGTTCTCAACTGTCTTTTTCAGGTCCTCAAAGCCTTTTGTCCGTTCCTTGATGTATTCCTTGTCCTCAAGGCCTTCCTTGATGATCCAGTACATCATGGAGTTCGCAAGCGCAATGTGAGTCGACGGGGTGAACCGGATCCACTTGTCGGCAAGCCGTGCAGTTGCACTGAACCGCGGGTCAACCACGACAATCGGAATACCCTTCATCTTGGCCTGCATGACGCGGCGGCCGGCAAGCGGGTGGGCCTCGACTGCATTGGAGCCCCACATGACGATCAGGTCAGAGTTCAGGACATCCTCGAACGGGTTGGTGGCGGCACCGGAACCAAACGAGAGGGAGAGACCGGCAACAGACGGGCCGTGGCAGATACGCGCACAGTTGTCAACATTGTTGGTCTGGAACGCAACACGGGCCCACTTCTGCAATGCGTAGCAGTCCTCGTTGACCGTACGGCACGAGGTATGGAAACCCAGGGCACGGGGACCGAGCTTGTCGGAGGTCTCCTTGAACTTCTTTGCAACCAGGGTTATGGCTTCATCCCAGGAGGCTTTCTCGAACTTATCGTTCTTTTTTATCAGGGGATGGGTGAGCCGGTCGGGCTTCTGGACAGATTCCCAGCAGCTTGCACCCTTCGGGCAGAGCTTGCCTTCGTTCACCGGGCTGCGCTTGTATGGTTCGACACCAACGAGTTTTCCGTCGCTGACTACGAGGTTGAGACCACAGCCCACCCCGCAGTACGGACAAGTCGTCGGTACATACTTAAGAGTACTCGAGTTATCTTGCATTCTATCACACCATTAACTTCACGGGGAGTCCCCGGCCAAAAATGACCAGAGCATCCGTGCACACACCTATGGATTTGATTCCAGCAAAATTTGTTAATCTATTTTGCTTGATTAACGATCATGGTAAATACCTTATATATGCATTATCATATTATCGTAAAAATGGGGATCGCTTTGGGGCGGACATGACCGCCCGTTATAACGGACGCGGTTACCATGAATGGACATTACGAGAGGGATCATAAAAACCGGGCAAGAGCAGTTCTATGAGAATACGTAAGATCCATCCCATAATCACCGGAATAATCCATACCGCGCTCCGGACCTGTGAGGGGGTCCGGTTTCATCCCGGTCCCGTATGCAGCTCCTGTGGCAGCCACTTGTCCGGGTATGACGAACGGAAGAAACGGTTTGCAATCCTGCTGGAAGACGAAATATCCCGTCCGCTGCATATCATCATCCAGCGCTCATACTGCCACAACTGCGGTATGATTGCCGTTCCGGAGGAACCCTTTTACCCGGGCACACGGATTGGATCACCGGTCGTGGATCTCTGCCGGTCCCTCTCTTCAACCATGCCGTACTCCCGTGTCTCAACGTACCTGGAGATGATGGGGGTACAGGTCAATCGCTGGAGTGCCCGGCATTATTCCTGCACGCCGTTGCCGGAAGTGCCGGCAGTGGAATTATTCGGTATACAGCTCCCCCATTCAATCATCTCCCTCTCGGTGCTCAGCGTTTCACTTGAGATGCCGAGAGCACCGGGTATGGAGGAGATCCTTGCCGCATGCAATTATCCGTCCATCCCGTTCAGTACACGCATCCACAGGGATAAAAACGCTGCTCAGCCCCTCGACCGGGAGAAACAGCAGAAAATCATCGACGGATTCGTGAAAAGGTTTCCCCGTTATCAGGTCCTTGTCTTTATCTGCTTCTGGATTCTTGCAAACCTGTATTCCGGTACTGCATCGTATTTCCCCACAGAATTTCTCGGGTACCCCGGGCTGGAGGTAGAAGAACTATCAATATATTGATCGGGTGAATGCAGTTTTTTAGTACACCGGTGTTGATCATTGAAGTTTTTGTTTTTCAGGAAATGGATGCCAGTGCTCCGGGCAGTATTAAAAAGCCAAAGTTCGCGCTCTCCAGCAGGTTTTCTGTAACAGACTTAATAACTTTTTTTGCCGCCTATTCCCAAAAGCTCCGGTAATTAAGCTCTATCCTGCAGGTTCAGACAACGGTTCAGGAAATCACCGGTATAATATCCCGGATCCCGCATCTATCAAAATAAGTTACTTTTCATAACATGTTTATCATTTGATAGGTAATGTAGGATCATGCAAGCAGGTCACCCTGAAGAAACACCCGATGCGCTGGAAGCCAGTATGGACAGAGGGGGGGTAAAGCCAGAACTCCAGCAAAAAGTCCTAAGGCTTTCAGAATTCCATACCTACCCGGCACCCGGTGTCCTCATCGGTGCATTCATGGTGGACTATGCACTGGAACTGCTCGGGGTTACCGCTGACAAAAAACTCTACGGGGTCTGCGAGACTCCCAAGTGCCTCCCGGATGCCCTGCAGGTGATGGCCCACTGCACAACCGGTAACAACCGGCTCAAAGTTGTACCGATCGGGAAATTTGCTATTACCCTGAACGCACCCACTGAAGGCGAGACCGCAGAAGCTGTGCGGGTGTACGTGGATCTGGAGAAACTCAAATATTATCCCATAATTGATATCTGGTATGCCAACAGCCCGACCTATGACAAACATACCATGAAAGGGCTCCTGCAGGATGAGATCTTCCGCGCCGGACGTATGATCCTCTCCTTTGAACGGGTCCTGGTCCCGGTTAAGATAAAGAAGAAATGGTCCTCGGTCTCCTGTCCCTGCTGCGGAGAGACCGTTCCCGATTACCTGATCGAAGGTGATCGCTGCGGGGCCTGCGGTTCGATGAAATATTATGAGAAGATATGAGCCGGAACTAACGGCTCTCGAACGAAGACGTCACACTTTTTTATTATCAGCAGATAACCAGGGCACCAGTTGAACCGCGAAGGTACATCCGGTAGGAGCAACGATGAAAAAGAGTGGAGGTTATTCGGTTGCGGTATGGGGGGTTTCAGTTTTCCGGACGGGTTTTTTCACCCAGATCAGTTCCTTGCCATCAAAGGCAAAGGATTTCATGACAAAAATTTTGAGATCTTTTGGCATCTTTGAGGTATCTGCGTTGCCAGGTACGATGATCGCATAATCGTAGCGCGGACTCGACCCGTCAAATACCGGTTCAGGGCGAATCAGCTCGTTGATCATATCGAGGGTAACTTCTTTTTTGAACGTAACCAGGAGCCTGACAATCTCCAGGTACCCGTTGTTCATCCGTTTTACCAGAACAACAGTATCATAGCCGGTCCCCTTCTTTTTAGGGGTGATCTTCCAGCCGTCAAAACTGGAGTAGATGTGTTTTATCTCCTGCAATACAAAATCGTGCATGATATCAGTGCAGATGCCCATAGATACTCAATTAACTTACTTTGTTAAAAAATAAAAATGCTGTGTTAAATACTTTTAACTAACTGTTCATGTTCACTGGTCATAGTGAACGAGGAGCGGGATCTCAGAAAGAGATCTTTTCCAGAACTGGTAAAACTGCCTGATGAAATCCAAGGCGCGGAGCAAATTTTATTAAGTTTATTTACTTAACAATATCATTTTATTAACATAAAATTAATACTAGTTTGCCCAGAAAAACGGGCAGGTCAGAATATTCATTACCGGTTCATGGTATAGACATCATGCCACGATGTCTTAATTTCTGACTAATACCTCATTTCCCGGATGCGGCCGCCAGTCAGCGTATCACACTTCTTATGCGACCGCTCCGGCAATTAAAAAAAAGAGGCAGGTTACTTACGCCCGGATGATTGTCCCGATATTTTTCCCGTTGATCGCTTTCTCGATATTTCCGCGCTTATGGCAGTTGATGATCCGCACTTCCCGGATATGCACAGCGTCTTTGAGAAGCTGGACAACCATGGGTTCGAGAACCATGTCCTCGAGATCCATTTTGATCAGTTCTTTGGCCGTGATATCCCGGATCAATTCGGCATCGGGATTTTTACGGGGGTCCTCCGCATACAGCCCATCCACATTCTTCCCGATGATGCAGCTCTTTGCCCCGAGCACTTCAGCGATCAGGAATGCGCCGGTATCGGTACGGTGAGGGGGTACCATGGTATTGCCGGCCGGGTGCTCGTACAGGCCGTACGGGGGCGTGCCATGAATGACCGGCAGGATGCCGAGTTTCAGGAGCATCGGGAGTTCAAGGAGATCGCCCGTATGGATCCGCTGGCCATTGTATTTTGAGAGGAGGATAGAGACCATGATCGCGTTCTGCTCGGAGATCTTTGCCGAGAGTTCCGCAAGGACGCCGGTGGGCATCCCTAAGTCCATACCGATGTCCATGATGTGGCGAACCCGCCCCCCTCCACCTGTAACAACCAGCAGCTTGTGCTTTCTGGATGCTTCCCCAATCTCTTCGCAGAGCGGGTGCATCACTTCGCGCCCGTAATCGATCGCCCCGTGTCCTCCTATCTTGATGATATTGATCTCCGGCGCGATACGGATCTGTTCGGTCGCCTTCCGCTTCTTCATCATACCTTTTCGTACGAGTGTTTCACCCTGGAGACCACTCTCAAGTTCAAACCGCGTTTTCATGTGCAATCAGCCAACCAGTCTATGACAATGGAAAGTTATAAGTCCATGTAAACCAGTTGATATATCAGAGTCATTACTCTACTGACACGTAAGATTCATGTGCCTGTGGGTTTGAGTGATGGCATGGAGGGAAAAACCATGAAGATCTACGTGCGTGAGCGCCAGAAGGTCGGAGAAGGCGTTGAGTCGCCCAAGTACCGCATTGTTGCAATAACCGGTGGACAACTCCAGGTTGAGGCAACCCATTTCCGGAAATTCGAAGTCGAGCAGATCGCCAAAGATGTGGGCGCAGAAGTTGTGTTTATGAAGCCGGTGGCTGATGAGCACAAGAAGAAACAACACTAATCTTTTTTATTCTGTTCCCGTGTCCTTACGGGATATGACAGGGATCTGCTCTGGAAAAATTCCGGTGAAGCCTCTTTATGGGAGCATGCACAATAATTCCATGAAGATGATTCATGGCCGCGCTTTCCGTTGATATTCTGTTCGATGCCGCAGTCCGTATCCAGCTGCTCGAGCGTTCGATAACGATCGTATTTGCCGATAATACCATCCGGATGAAGTTCCCGACAACGCGGCGGCTTGCCGAATTTCTCGATGTCCAGCATTATTATGTACTCCCCTATTTTGCCATGATGGAGCAGGAGGAGCTGGTCACCCGGGCCGAGCGGGTCGGAATTATCACAACGGCGAAAGGCAGCCGGAAAATGATCGATCTCATGCAGCAGAACTACCGGAAGGAATGCAATGAGATTCTTGGCGCAGCAATTTTTAATGAGTTACTCAAAAAATGCTGAAAAGACAGCAGAAACTTTTTTTATTTATTATTAATAAATCCTCGATATCAATAAAAAAACCTTAAAACCATTTGATAACCAACTGGTAATCAGATGTTTTTAACTCGGATAAAAAAGAAACATTGAATACTGTTCTTACCTACCGGTATCCGGTTTAATTATGACGAAAAAAGTGCATGTAACCTTTATTGCAGCAGTATTCCTGCTGTTGTTCCTTGCAGCCTGCTTTGCAGGGTGCACGAGCCAGACTCCGGCCACCCCCGCGACTACGCCAGCAGCTGTACCGGCTGCAACGACAGTAGCTGCGACCCCGGCTGCGTCGCAGTCCCTCGTTATCGCAACGACCACGAGCCTGTACGACACCAAACTCCTCGACTATCTCCAGCCCATGTTCGAGAAGAAGTACAATGTCCAACTCAAGATAACCTCCCAGGGATCCGGTAAGGCCATTGAACTTGCCAAGAATGGTGATGCAGATGTCCTGCTCGTCCACTCGCCAGCCGCGGAACTGACATTCATGAAAGACGGTTATGGCCTGAACCGGCGCTCGTTCGCTTCAAACTCATTTGTGATCGTGGGCCCGGCAGCAGATCCGGCCGGTATCAAGGATATGACTCCTGAGAAAGCCATGACAACGCTGCTCTTAAAAGGCACCAACAAGACGGCGGGTATTTCCTTCGTATCCCGTGGCGATGGTTCCGGAACCCACTCTGCCGAGAAGACAGTCTGGTCCAAAGCCGGATACAACTACACCACCCAGGTCCAGAAGTCCGGGAACTGGTATGTAGAAGCAGGTAAGGGTATGGGAGAGACGCTCCAGATGGCAAGCGAGAAGGGAGGATACGCTCTGACTGACGAAGGAACATACCTTGCCTACAAGAGCAAACTCAACCTTGTGCCGGTTGTGACCAAGGGCGCAAGCCTGCTCAACATCTACAGCGTAATGGCAGTCTACAATGACAAGCAGCCCGCTGACAAGATCCAGATGGCCAACAATTTCATCAATTTCCTGATCGATCCGCAAACCCAGAAGGACATCGGCACCTTTGGTATTGAAACGTATGGAAAATCCCTCTTCATCCCCATGAGTGTCGAAGTCCCGACCTCGACTGCGGGCTGGGTAGGAGATTACAGCACGCCGGCAACAGCGATTGCACCGGCACCTGCCGCAACGACTGCTCCCGTAACCACTGCTGCACCGGCAGCCACAACAACATAATCTCACTTTTTTTTAACCGGGACCTCCGGTGTTTTGTAGAAATAGTGTGGTCCTGATAGAGAGCACACGGCATTTCAGTGGATATCCTGCACGGTCTTTTCCTTACGTAAGGAAACGATGTATGCAAGGATCATGCCCACAATAAATGCGAGCGTCATTGAGCTGACCAGTGCGAGAATCCCTATAATCCCAGTGATCAGAAGCGAGTCGGTCTTGAAACTGTGCCGGCTCATCTCGATCCCGACAAATATCAGGAGTGCTCCCAGCACACCGACTGCGATGATGGAGAGCACCTGAGGGGAGGAGAAGAAGAGGGCGAGGATGATGAAGATAAGTCCAGCGTAGATATTTGCCCCACCGGTTCGTGCCCCGTACCGGTACTGTCCTGCAAGTCCTCCCGCCCCATGACACATGGGAAAGCCCCCGAACGGGACGGAAAAGATGTTCATAAGACCGATGCTTGTCGAGAATTTTTTGGGCGGCACATCCTTTCCAAAGAGATCTTTAGTCAGGAGCGAGGTGGCAAGGATCGCATTGGTGATGGTGAGGACTACCTGGGGAAGAACGAGTGTTGAGAATGCAGATGAGAAATCCGTTGGCAGGGGAATGACGAGCTGCGGTGCAGGAATCAGGCTTATGGGGGGAACGCCGTACAGGGCAATTCCCCCGACAAGGCCGACCCCGATGACCACGATCGTGGAGAGGTCCGGGATGGACCGGTACCGTGCAAGGAAATAAAAGGCCGCGATGATGGCGATGCCGATAAGAAAGAACGTGGGATCCTTAACCACAAATCCCAATGATGACCGGAACAGGAGAAGCGCTAATCCGAGCTGGATACCCCGCACAACACTCTGGGGGACCCATCGTTCAATGGCTGCAAAGAACCTGCCATAGCCAAGTACGAGAAATATGATCCCGAGGATAAGACCTGCAGCGGCAATCTCACCGCTCCCGATAGATCCCGCGATCACGATCACCGCTACTGCCTTCATCGGCTCCAGGGGGATAGGCAGCCGGTAATACAGGCCCGTGAGGATGAACCAGATACCAAAAAAGAGGAGGATATACCGGGCATTGACATCCGAGACCAGTGCGACTGCAAGGATGAGGGGTATGATCGTCCCGAAATCCCCCAGTGATCCCGCCAGCTCGGAGAGATTGAATCGCAGGGGTGGCAGGGCAGTGGGGGATTTAGGCATACGTGGCTTGACTCACGAGGGGGAGATGACTCCCTCTTTACGGTAGTACGGGTCGGGCAGATTTGGTCTTGTTAACCATTATCTGTACTAACGATCGGCTTAATATCTCGTTTTCCTTTAACAGTTGAAGGATTCTTCTGTATTTTTATCTTTTCCGGAACAGAGCGAAAATTGCCCGGCCTTTGATCGAAAGATTCTTTTTTATACCTGTTTTCCCATTATCCTGTATATACGAGGAATTGTGATGAAGATTAACCGTATTTATCTGGCATTCATTGCCGTTGTGCTTATGCTTGCATGCTTTTCGGTAGTGTCTGCTGCTGAGCCGATTGGCGGGAACCAGGGCTGGATTGCTGTTCACTGTAATGTTGATGGAGCCCAGGTCTATTTCGATGGAACGTATGAAGGTGTGATCTCCGGCGGCGTACTTACCGTCCCGGTCTACAGCACCGGTACCCCACTGAAATCATTCACGGTCAGTAAAGCCGGGTACACCCCGTACACCGGCCCTATCCCGGCCATGCCCGGCAAGGGAGAGACCTTTGATGTGTATGCTACCTTAAACCTGGCTACTCCTACTGCCCCCCCGACCCCTGCGGTTATCGGTGGCGGCCAGGGATGGTATGTTGTTAACTGTAATGTGAACGGAGCAACCGTCTCATTCAATAACCAGGTTGTGGGTGTAATTACCCAGGGAACCCTGACGGTCCCGGTCTATACTACCGGTACTCCTTATACAACCTATACCGTGTCTATGAATGGCTACCTGCCATATACTGCAACCTTAACCAGTGTCCCTGCTCCCGGGGAGAGTATCCAGCTCTATGCGACCCTCAACCCGGCCCCAACAGCACCCCCGACTGCAGTACCGACACCGGTACCCACCAAATCCCCCCTGCCGCTCCCCCTCATCCTTATCGGGCTGGGTATTGCAGGAATAATATCTATCCGTAAGGGACGTTTCTGATCCCTGCGGACTCTTTTTTTGTTTTTAAAATCTGACTAAAACGCGTCTTATATTTTCTGACGGCAGACGTTATTCCCGTTGGGTGTAAAAAAGGTACGGGTCTTCGGTGTTCCGCGCGGGTAAGTGATGCTCCTGAGAATTCGGGCGCAGGGGGAATCATCCTCCATCTCTGTCATCCCTTCGATACCCGCGTGACCTGTAACCGTCATGAGCCGGATTTTTAGATCCGTGCGATGCAATCAGGATACCATCGCCCGATACGCTTGTGTTATCAACAAAAAAGAGGAAATAAAATTTTCAGGATGGTGATTTTTTTGCCGGATTATCGCTGGTATCCGTCATCACCTTTTCAATATCCTGCCGGAATTTTTCGAAGTGGAGTTCATCAAGTTGCTCAGACAGGAGCCTCCCGCTCCATGCGCGACGGTATACCCATTCGACAATTTTCTGAATCGCAATAATTACCTGCTCTTCGGTCTCAACGGTCAGCAGTTGTCGGCCGATTTTGGGATGCCTCCCTCTCCTTCCGCCAACCGTGATAAGAAAATGCCGGTGTTCTGCTTTGAGGAGATCAAAATGACAGGACTGGATGCATACCCCGCACTGGACGCACTTGTCATCGGTGAGTTCTGAGATGCCATTGCGGATCTTAATCGCCTTTTCTTTACAGTACTCGACGCAGGATCCACATCCCGTACAGAGACCGGGAGTACGGAGGGGGCGCACTCTCCCAATCACACCAATCTCGTTGAGCATCGGACTGGTACAGGCATTCGGGCAGCCCGACAAGGCAATGCGCATCTTTACCGGCATCTCTTTTCCAAACATTTTCTCATCAATTTTTTTGGCGAGACTGATGGTATCGATGTTTGCAAATTTGCAGCGTTCAATGCCGGGACATGCGATGATATTTACAATCTCATCCTTTTCCGAGCCAACAGGTGTTTCGTTCTTCGCAAGAGCTTTTTCAACTTTTTTGAGCAGGCCCGGTTTTACATGCGGGATCTCTAACGTCTGGCGGGTGGTGCAGTGAACGGTACCCTTTCCATATTTTTTCGCGATTGTTGCAATACCCCGTAACTGTTCGATAGAGAAAATACCTGCAGGGGCCCTGATGCGAATGGTACAGAAGTCTGCGTCCCGCTCGGTGATGACGCCCCCTTTCATATGAATACCAAAATCCGTGCGCATTGATCAGTAATAGGTAAAAACCTGTTATTAATGATGAGGTGTTGACACGAACCTGTCATTCAAATACGATCATTATCGTTTTTTTATCCTGGTAATGCACAATCATATTTATCGGTGAAATATTTTTTAGGATCTCCGGATTTTGCAGTTCCCATGGAGTGGGGTGAATATTACTCTGAACCTTGAACGAGATGGATACACATAAAACCGATGCAGGTTAATCTGTTTTATCATCTGGTGATGAAGTCCACCATCAATCGCCCGGACAGGGATGACGACTTCCCTTTTACCGGCACCGGTATCCGCGCCAGCCGTCTTTGATCCCGTCAAAGACGAGCTATCCCCGTATGTGGATTATCTAAAAACAATCCCTAACGTGGCCAATCGGGATTTATGCAGGAATAATTCCCGGCACCGGTAACAGGACAATGGATGGAACAAGATAAGAGAGGTATACTTATGTCACAACAACTCGGGGGACAACCCATAATTATCATGAGGGAAGGAGCAACGACAACCCACGGTCAGGATGCCCAGAACAGCAATTTTACCGCTGCACGAGCTGTTGCGACAGCGGTCCAGTCAACCCTTGGCCCCAGGGGCATGGACAAGATGCTCATCGATGGTATGGGGGATATCACCATCACCAACGACGGGGTCACCATTCTTAAAGAGATGGATATCGATCACCCTGCCGCAAAGATGATGGTTGAGATTGCAAAGGTGCAGGATGCTGAAGTCGGCGATGGCACGACAACTGCGGTCATCCTCGCAGGGGAACTCTTAAAGAACGCGGAGGCGCTTCTCAAACAGAAGATCCACCCAACCAGTATCGCTGAGGGTTACCGCATGGCAGCCCAGAAGTCACTCGTGCTGCTTGACAAGTACGCTATAACGGTAAAACCGACCGATACCGTTATTCTCAAGAAGATTGCGGAAACCGCACTCACCGGCAAGAACTCGGAAATAGCAAAGACCCACCTCTGCGAGATTATTGTCAAGGCAGTCACGTTCGTCACTGATGCTGATGGTACCGCAGACCTCGCCCACATCAACGTGGAGAAGAAGGTTGGCGGCTCGGTGGATGATTCGGCCCTCGTAGAAGGTATGGTCATTGATAAAGAACGCGGGCACCCGAATATGCCCAAAATCGTGAAGGATGCGAAGATCCTTCTCCTGAACGCAGCGCTCGAATTCAAGAAGACCGAAGTGAATGCAAAGATCAATATATCTTCACCCGGGCAGTCACAGGCTTTCCTCGATAGTGAGGAACAGATGGTTCACGATATGGTGAACAAGGTCATAAAGAGCAAGGCAAATGTCGTCTTCTGTCAGAAAGGCATCGATGATGTTGCACTGCACTACCTTACCAAAGCCGGCATCCTTGCAGCCCGCAGGTTAAAAAAGAGCGATATCGAAAACATTGCCCGTGCAACGGGCGCAAATATCGTCAACAGCGTTGATACCATCACGACAAAGGATCTTGGCACGGCCGGTCTTGTCGAGGAGAAAACGGTTTCAAACGATGAGATGATCTATATTTCAAAGTGCAAAAACCCCAAATCGGTCTCCATCATCGTCCGTGGCGGAACTGAGCATGTGGTTGACGAACTCGAACGTGCCATCCACGACGCCCTCATGGTTGTCAGCGTAGTTGTTGCAGGGAAAAAGATTGTACCCGGCGGGGGAGCTCCCGAGACAGAACTCTCTTTAAGGCTCCGCGAGTATGCTGCATCGGTCGGTGGCCGCAGCCAGCTTGCCATTGAATCGTTTGCAAGCGCGATGGAGATCATCCCGCGTGTGCTTGCAGAGAATTCCGGGTTTGACCCGATCAATACGCTTGTCGACCTCCGGGCAGCCCATGAGTCAGGCAAGAAGAACCACGGGCTTGATGTTCTGACCGGTAAACCGGCTGACATGCTCAAGGCGGGCGTTGTCGAACCCCTCCGGGTTAAAACACAGGCAATCTCCAGTGCAGCCGAGGCGGCAGTCATGATCCTCCGGATTGATGATGTTATCACCTCTTCAAAGGCCGGCGGACCTGCCGGTGGCATGCCTCCGGGTATGGGCGGTTATTAATTTTTCAATCTTTTTTTGTTGAATTTTTTTTATTCCTCTCATCGCAGTCCCCGTTTATTTCCGCTATTTTCCCCTGATTTTACGTCCGGTCCCACTCCGCACATCACGTTAATTCAGAAAACCTGACGAAACCTTAACAACCTTTCCTGCCGAAAATATTGGCACTATGTGGAAGGCAGTGGAGATCGATACGTGGATCGCGGGCAGGCAGTCAAGCCTCGAAGATGTCCGGACCACCGTTACAGATATCATTGGCCGTGTGCAGAATGAGGGCGATGCTGCACTCATTGACCTGGCAAAGAAGCACTGTGTGCTGACCGATATTGCAGTATCGGATGATGAACGCGAGGATGCCTACGAGAAGGTCGATGCAAAGATCATCGAGAGCATGATCGAGGCGCATGCCCGTATCGAGCGCTTCCACGAACTCCAGAAGCCCCGTGATCTCTGGTTACAGGAGATGGAACCCGGCATCGTGCTCGGTGTCAAGACTACGCCCTTAAACCGCGTTGGTCTCTATATTCCCGGCGGCAGGGCAGCGTACCCGTCATCCGCCCTCATGTGTGCCGTGCCCGCCCGGGTTGCCGGGGTCAGGGAGATCTGCGCCTGCTCCCCGCCGCCAATTAAACCATTGACGCTTGTTGCGCTGGATATTGCCGGTGTCACCGAGATTTACAATGCCGGCGGTGCCCAGGCAGTTGCTGCAATGGCGCTGGGTACTGAATCCATCAGGCCCGTGCAGAAGATCGTTGGGCCCGGCAACGTGTACGTCACGCTGGCGAAAATGATGCTCCGCGAAAAGGTGGAGATCGATTTCCCGGCAGGCCCCAGCGAGATCGGCATTATTGCTGATGAGACCGCTGACCCCCGCATAGTTGCCGCCGATATCCTCGCCCAGTCCGAGCATGACCCCAATGCTGCCTGTATCCTGATCACCACCGACAAGTCCCTCCCGGCAAAAGTCGGTCGCGAGATAGAGGCGATGACAAAGGTCGCCCCGCGGAGAGAGATCATTGAACAGGCGCTCAAGAACTCCGGGTATTATGTTGCGGGCACCATGGAAGAGGCGATTATTGCCTCGGATGCAGTTGCTCCGGAACACCTCTCAATACAGGTTGCCGATCCCTTATCTGTAGTCACGAAAGTCAGGAACGCAGGGGCAATCTTTGTCGGGCGCTATTCGGCGGTTGCCTGTGGGGACTATGCTGTGGGGACCAACCACTGCCTCCCCACTGCAGGGTACGCAAAGACCTATTCCGGTCTCGATGTGAATCATTTCTGCAAGTCGGCGTCGGTCGAGATCATCGACCGTGACGGTCTCGAGGCGATTGGGGATATCGTTGAAACCATTGCCGATGCAGAAGGCCTCCACGCTCATGCAGAATCCGTGCGGGTGCGCAGGGAATCCGGCAGGAAATAATTGTCAGGGAAGGTACCTGAATTAATAAATCCTTTTTTAACCATCGATATTGTAACAATGAAATTTGGTTTTATTGTGATGCCCCCCCTCTGGGGGGGTCGTACGGTCGCCTTGTCAGTACCTCGCGGGGCAGGTCGGTTTAGAGAGATGACCGGCTCCTGAACTGCGCCGGGGGCGCCCCATCGGGGGTGGCGGCAGTATCATTATTGGAGATCTGGGTGCATCAGCCCCCATGAATGAACGAAGATAAAAAAACTGTATAAACCTTATTCCCGCCGCATCCTGCGATATCCCAACAACACTATCCCGGCAATTACCAGTGCTGCAACCGGAAGGGGAGATCCGAGCGGGGCTTCATTGGTTGGTTCTTCGGATGGATAAAAAACGATCTCTGTTGTCGTGTACTCTCCTTTGACAAAGCGGAGCCGGTCGACCGGGGAACCCACGACATATATCGTGAAGGTGCCAGGCTTGAGATCCCCCAGGATGACCGCTGTATCCCAGGTATAGGACCAGGTACCATTCTCAAGGTGCACAGGTGCGGTAGTAAACAATCCGCGCCCGGCGGGGATATTGAGATTGTCAAGAGTTACACCACTGGGATCGAGTTCCGGGCCGGTCACAAAGAGGTACACCGCTATGGTTTTCATGCCGGTTACGGTGCCACTGAGGGTGATCGTATCCCCGATATGCGCCTGTTTCTCTGATGTATTGAGAGTGAGTGTTACGGCTCCTGCCAGCGGGACCAGTGCACACAGCAGGGCTGCGGCAAGGATAAACAGGAGATACGACCGACGCATGCCGGTAGGGTGAGCTGTAGAAGGGTAAAACATTGTCTTTTTCTGGTGAGTGAATCAGAACCTGATCACCATCACCGCCTCTTCTTCTTTCTTCAGGTCACCTTTCAGGTGCTCGGCATCAAAGTCGTACGCATCGCCCGGAGTATAATCCTCGTAAAGCTCGCACTTGTCCAGCACATCGACAAATTCTTTTAAGAAAATCCGGGGGATCACATCGATACGTCCCCCAAAACGCGTGGTGATCTTTTTGATCATGGCGCGGATGAAGCGGTGCGAGACCCGCTCGCGGTCCGGCTCCGTGTAGGCCTGGGCATAGACATCCACGACTTTGAGCGCCACCAGTTCGAGTTTTGAGGTGTCGAACTTCTCCAGCAGGATCTGCGGCTGGCGGGGATTGCGGTAGGTATCGTTCTGCACAACACTGATGCGGTCATAGAGTGGCGGAACAGAGCGGATACCGCGGGAACCATCATACATGGCGGGCGTGCCGGTAAAGAGGAAGAAGCAGCGCGGCATCTCGCCCCGGTCGAGCGCATCGATGATCCGGACGAGCGTATGGTAGCCCCTCTCCCGCTGGTTGCGCTGGAGCCCCTGCGTGGTCTCCATCTCATCGACGGCAATTGCAATGCCGCTGTAACCGGCACCATGGATGATGGATACCAGTCCCCTCAGGAAGACAAACGCGATGGTGTCATCGATCTCGCCCTTGATCCCTGCCTTCTGCTTGAAGTCCCGCCCGATATTCGGTTCCCCGGCAATCCAGCCGAGTGCCGCCTGGGCCAGCTGGAAGTCGCCGGTATTGTTTGCCCTGTAGTACGTGCGCAATGCCGCTGCAAGGGCCGTGTTCACCTCACTGATCCCGCTGAGCGCAGTCTCGATCTCCCGCTCGGTGGCATCTTCGAGTGCAGCCTCCTCAAGGCTGGTCCCGCTCACCGCGAGCAGCCGCTCTTCGATAGCAAAGAGCCAGTTGTCGAGAATTGTCTTGATCGCATGCTCTTCGTTCCCGGTACGGAGGTTTGCACAGACCTGCTGGTAGATGCCTTTGATCTTGTAGAGCGGGGTGGAGGCAGAGATGATCACGTGAGAGGTGACAAATCCCTTGGTACGGGCGATCTCGAGTGCCCGGGCAACCAGGAACGTCTTGCCGCTCCCGTACTCGCCCCGGATAAACTTGAGATCCCCGCCGCTCTGGGCTACATAATCCAGCTGACGGCTGATCACGCCTTCTTCCACATCGAGACCGACTGCAATCCGCTCCAGCCCGCCCGCAGGGACCGTGCCCCTGCGTAACGCGTTGATGATGTTGATGCTCTCGAGCCGGCGCTGGTCCATCCGTTCAGGTTCCGGTATATTCATAGGCTTCTCCATCCACTCCAACTCCTTTCTTTGCGATCAGTAACAATCCCTGTGCTGCTGCTTTCTGGATCAGGTGGTTGACAATCCCGACCACCCTGCGGGTTTGGAGCACCTTTCGCAGTTCCATCTCGTTTGCTGTCCGGTGCAGCCGGATGAACTCGAGGATCTTTGCTTCCTGTTCGGTAAGCCCGAGCTGATCGGTGATCACCTGGGCCGGCTGGCCGGCTGCTGCCCGCTTTTTCACTTGCGGTACGTTCATAATCGGGCGATCAGCTACTGATTTTTCCTTGCAGGAGCGGATCAGGGTGAGGAAATCCTCGAGGTGAATGGCCCGGGTGTGGGCCGGCATCACGTCCATCCCGCTCAGGCAGTAATACTTGCAACCCGCATAATCCTGCTCTTCATGTGCATTGTTCCCGGCAATGAAAAAAGCCATGGCAAGCAATTCAAGACCTTCAGAATTCAGCGTTGTCCGCCGGGCTTCGAGTTTTGCGAGCAGCTGCTCCATCAGCCGCTTGAGGCGGTGCATGGAGCCGTCTTTGTCCACGATCACGGCTGCCACCCGGCTGAGGTCAGCGCTCTTTTTCACATTCGAGAGGATGTAGAGCATCACCTTCTCGCACTCGCGTGCCTCGCCATGGGTGTCGAGGAACCGGGCATAGGCAAGTCCGCCGGCCAGGAAATCGGCCCGGTATGCCCGGTAATACCAGGACCGGCCTTCTGCGGCATCCCCGGCAACTTCGAAGAACCGGGCGGTTTCGAGAAGGCTGGCAACGTTTACATCCCGGGAAACAGCATCAAGGAACCTGCGCTGTGCATCATCTCCGGGAACCCAGGCAATGAGGTGTTCCCGGTACCTGCCGATGATCGCCTGCAACTGGTCAAGGTCGTTTTTTGTTACCAGTTCATCCCGGATCAACCGCTCGTATGCAGCAAGGGCATTGTCTCTTCCCTCGCCCGCACCTGCCCGGGCAGCAAGCAGATCGCAGACAAGAAGGCGATGCACCGGTTGACGTGAACGTTCTGCCAGCGCCCGTGCAGTTCCCAACGCGCCATCGGACTTCCCGTGCGCCTGCAGGAGCAGGATATAGTCAAAGAGGATATCCCCATCAGTATCGGGCTGGATATGTTCCGCATAAGCATCGAGGGAAGCCGGCACATCGTAGCAGGAGAGGGAAGACAGGTATTTCCTGAGTACCGCCGGTTCCCGGGTCTCCTTGTAAATCCGGTAAGCTGCCGCAGCTGCCGAAGGGAAATTTCCGGACTTTACCAGCGCATCGACATATTCATGGCCCTGCGCAGTTCCACTCCCATGGGAGGCATAGATGGAGAGGGCCTCTTCTGCCTTGCCAATCCCCAGGTATGCCCGCATCAGGTGCCGGACATCTGCCGGTTTCTTTCCCATCTGCACGAGCCGTTTAAAGACCGGCAGGGCAGCCCGGTAATCCCTGAGGGCGAGAAGATATTCTGCATAACTCCGCAGGGCATCCTGGTTGGAGGGATCGAGATGGACGGCAGCAGCGTACTCCGCGATCGCCCCTTCATCACCCCGGGCTTCGAGCACTTTTGCCAGGTAACTGTGTACATACGAAGAGTCCGGCATCTTCTGGGCAAGATCCTTAAAAAAGACTTCCGCATCATCGAGTTTTCCCATGTAGTAGAGGTTCGTTGCTGCGAGCACATCGATCGCAGGATCCTTCCCGGACTCGAGAAGGATCGTGCAGAGCTGGCCGGACTCGATATACCGCCCGTCTTCAAAAAGGCGGAATGCTTCTTTCTTCTGCTCTTCTCTCGATAATGGGATCATACGTTTCCTTTGCCGAACCGGATCGCAAACAGCCCTTTAAGCATCCGGATCATGTCCCGCTTCTGCACCCGCGAATCGCCCTTGTTCTGCCAGGCAATGGGGACTTCGGTGACGGTGTATCCTGCCTGCTGCAGCCGCCAGAGGAGCTCGACATCGAACTCGAATCCCCGTGATGTCATCTTTGGCAGTACAGCACCGATTGCGGCTTTTGTAAATACCTTGGCCCCGCACTGCGTGTCGCTGTAGGTCAGGCCAAAGAGTACCCGGATCAGGAGATTGAACGCCCGGCTCTCCATTTGCCTCATTATTCCCTGTCGCACGCGAAGGGTCGATCCCGGCACCCAGCGTGAACCGATCGCTCCGTCATGTGCGGAGAGGTGGGAAAAGAGCCGCTGCATCTCGCCGATACTGGTGGAACCGTCCGCATCAAAGTACCCCACGAGGGGTGCCCTGGCGGCTTTGAGTCCTTCGATCACCCCGCCTCCCTTTCCCAACCGGTGATCGAAAACAAGACAGCGTATCGTGAGATCTGTCCGGTCACCTGCAATCCTGCGGATACGATCCGCAGTCCGGTCGGTCCCGTCACAGACCACGATAAGTTCCCCGTCAAATCCCGTGATCTCGTCAAAGAGCGACTGGATACGGTTCTCCTCGTTATAGGCGGGAATGACGAGACTGGACGAGAAGGCGGGTGTGGTCATTTAAGGGCTTGCTCCTGGTAACAGAGATTAGAGGGTGAAGAGTATTGCGCTTTTTTTATTAATGCTCAAGCGGACTCTGCCGTATATCCGTAATTATTGTACTATATTCGTGGGCAGAGTATCCCAATAACATTACTGGTGTTTGAGCAGGTGCTGTCCCAACACCGTTGCGGGACGATACTTCTCTGCCATATGGAGCGCGGTTTTCCGGAGTTCGTGGTGCTCGGCAAGGCAGCTCTCCGGAGGCGGGGATTTGCGGAGGATTGCCGAGGTGTTCTCGGTGATCTGGATAAGTTCTGTGGCAATGACGGCATTGAGCCAGATAAGGTCAGCGAACATCTCTTTTGTTTCAGGGTCCTGCATGGTGAATAATTCGTCGGATTATCATTATTAAACAACCGGCTTTAAGGGTCCAGGGGATATTCTTAATCCATATCCGGACAAAAACTCACTGGTGAATCATGTCCTATCTTAAAAATATCCAACAGCACGGCAGGAATGCCAACCCGTTCTTTTGCCAGATGGGAATTGAGATCGTCAGCTATGATGCTGGATCTGCGGTGCTCAAAATGCAGGTCCGGCCCGATATGCACAACGGTGTCGGCTGGCTCCAGGGCGGGATGCTCGTTGCACTCGCAGATGAAGCGATCGCGCTGGCCCTCTACACCCAGTTAAAGGAAAACGAGGGCATTGCGACCATCTCCGAATCCACCAGTTTTGTCAAAGGTGTGCGGGAGGGTGTGATTGTTGCCAAAGCAAAGGTGATCAAGAAGGGACGGCGTGTTGCCTTTGCCGAGGCTGAGGTCTTTTTGGATGCCGGTGAAATGACGATGCTTTCCCGGACATCGGCTGCATTTGCCGTTACGGCAAAAGAATAAAAAAAATTATTTCTTATTTCCTTTGGATTTCTTCTCTTCCGGCTTGACTTCGGGTTTGATTTCAGGTTTTCTGAATTTGATATACCAGACTGCCACACCCGCTACAATAATGACGAGAATCACAATCACAATCATCGTTGTCGGGATCGCTGATGAAGCGGCCTGCTGTGCAGCTGCAAGGCCGGCTGTTGCGTCACGGTTGCCCGGGTCTGTCTTCAGGGCTGATTTATAGGAATCCACAGCATTCTGGTATTGACCCATTTTTAAAAGTGCGTTCCCCTTGTTATTCAGGGCCGTTGTATAATTCTTCTCAAACTTGAGAGCGCTATCATAAGCAGCGACGGCATCCGGATATTTTTCCAGATTGTAGTTTACATAGCCCTTATTGTTCCAGAGCTTTGAGTCATTGGGATAGAGTGCCAGTCCCTGTTCGAAGGTCTTAAGCGCTCCATCGTATTGCTTAAGCTGGATCTGTGCGTACCCCTTGTCCCGGTACGTATACAAGAGGGCGTCGGACATTTTGAGCAGGGTCGTGTTGCCGGCAAGCGCCTGATCAAAGGATGCAATAGCTCTCTCATATTCATTCATGTTGAGGAGTTTTTCTCCCGTATTATAATGGATAAGTCCCTCATCGGTGAGTGCTGCATCTTCTGCAAGCGCCGGTGGAACAAAGCAGGCAATCAATGCGATAATTGCCAGAATGTGAATAAACTGCCTGAAATTCATGCTCAGTCAGTGGGATTTTTTTGTAAATTAATCTTACTTGGGGATGATACCTCCGGATGGTTTGGGTTTTCATCATTGCCTGATTCCGGTACAGAAAAAAGCCTGCGGGAAATAACCTTTTTTATCCCGTTCCTTTAAGGAAGATAACACTATTAGGATTGTGAGCCAAAATATAATGCAATCGGGGAGATTCTTTTGAAGTACATCATAATTACCGGCGGTGTAATGAGCGGACTGGGCAAGGGGATCACCGCTGCATCCGTGGGACGGATCTTACAGAACCGTGGCTACCGGGTCACGGCTGTCAAGATAGATCCATACCTGAATATTGATGCAGGAACGATGAACCCGGCCCAGCACGGAGAAGTGTTCGTGCTCAAGGATGGCAGCGAAGTTGACCTTGATCTAGGTAACTATGAGCGGTTCTTAGATATCGAGCTGACAGCCGCCCACAATATCACTACCGGCAAGGTGTACCGGACGGTCATCGACAAGGAGCGCCGCGGCGATTTCCTTGGAGAAACTGTTCAGATCATTCCCCATATAACTGACCAGATCAAGACCTGTATCCGAAATGCGGCAGAAGAGGAATTCCCTGATGGGACGAAAGCGGATATCTGCCTCGTGGAAGTCGGGGGAACTGTCGGTGACATCGAGAGCATGCCGTTTTTAGAAGCGGTCCGCCAGATGCACGGCGAACTTCCTGAGCACGATATTGTGCTTATCCATGTCACCCTGATCCCTGAGGACACGATGGGGGACATGAAGACCAAGCCCACCCAGCACTCAGTTAAGGCCCTGCGGGAACTCGGGCTGCATGCAGACATCATTGTAGGCAGGAGTGACAACCCAATCAGTGCCGGCACAAAACGCAAGATCTCCGCATTCTGCGATCTCCCCCAGAGCGCGGTCATCTCTGCGGCAACTGCCCCCGATACCTATGCAGTCCCGATGGAGATGGAAAAGGAGGGTATTGCCGCTGTGCTCTCCGCCCATCTCGGGCTGGATAAGAAAGAGCCCGACACCGCATGGTACCGGCTGGTAAACAAGGAGTACACCAACCGGGTGACCGTTGCGATCGTCAGTAAGTACGGTATCGAGGATGTCTATATCAGCATCAAGGAATCGCTCAAGCACGCGGGCCGCGCCCTCTCCACCGAAGTGAAGATCGCGTGGCTGGATGCAGAACGCTACGAACGGTGTTCACTCAAGGACTATGACGGCATCCTGATTCCCGGTGGATTCGGAAAACGTGGTATTGAAGGCAAGATCGAGGCGATCCAGTTTGCCCGCGAGAACAATGTGCCCTTCCTCGGGCTCTGCTTAGGGTTCCAGCTGGCAACCGTTGAGTATGCCCGCCACAAGGCAGGCTATGCCGATGCCACGAGCGAGGAGTTTGGCGAGGGCACGCACGTGATCGGGCTTCTCCCAGAACAGGAAGGAGTTAACGAACTTGGCGGGACCATGCGGCTGGGCAATTACAACGCCGATATTCGTGATGGCACGCTGGCGATGAAACTCTACAAGGAAAAACAGATCACTGAACGCCACCGGCACCGGTATGAAGTAAATCCGCAGTATATCGGCGACCTGGAGAAGGCAGGACTTGTCTTTTCGGCAACCAACAAGAACCGGATGGAGTGCCTCGAACTTCCCGATCACCCGTTCTACTTTGCCACCCAGTTCCACCCGGAGTTCCGGTCACGGCCAACCCACCCGTCTCCCCCGTATCTCGGGTTTGTTGAAGCATGCCGGGCGAACAAGAGGACAATCTAGGAGATCAAACATGGTCAATACCGAGAAATTCATTATAAAATCCATTGCAGAGATCAAAGCCGCAGCCGGTGACGACAAGGTGGTTATGGCCCTTTCGGGCGGCGTTGACAGCTCGGTCTGTGCCGTACTTGCAGCCCGGGCAATCGGGGACAATCTCTTCCCTATCTACATTGATACCGGCCTGATGCGCAAAGGCGAGACCGAACGGATACGGACGCTCTTTGGCGATATCCACCTCCAGATTGTCGATGCCGGCGACGAGTTCCTCGCATCGCTCAAGGGTATCACCGATCCCGAAGCCAAGCGTATGGCTATTGGCGAGCGGTTCATCCGGGTCTTCGAGCGCGAGGCAAAGAAGATTGGAGCAAAATGCCTGTTGCAGGGCACCATCTATCCGGATCGCATCGAGAGCGAGGGTGGGATCAAGAGCCACCACAATGTAGGGGGTATGCCGCTCCACATGGAGTTCACGAAAGTGATCGAACCTATCCGCGATCTCTACAAGGACGAAGTGCGGGATGTGGCCGGCGCCCTGGGTATGCCAAAAGAGATCCAGCACCGGATGCCGTTCCCCGGCCCCGGGCTTGCGGTTCGTATCATCGGGGATATCACGAAAGAAAAAGTTGAGATCATCCGCGAAGCGAACTGGATCGTGGAAGACGAACTGGTTGAGAAGTACCTGCCCTGGCAGTGCTTTGCCGCACTCATCGGTCTTGGCACCGGTGTCAAAGGCGACAACCGGATCCACGGGTGGATCGTTGCGATCCGGGCAGTGAATTCCCGGGATGGCATGACTGCTGATCCGATTGATATCCCGTTCGAGCACCTGGTGAGAATCGGCTCCAGAATTACCGCCGACATTCCCCGGGTTGCAAGAGTGGTGTACGATATCACGGCAAAACCTCCGGCAACCATAGAATATGAATAACGTGTGAACAAAAACAAAAGAAGAACAAAACAAAATCCAATAAATCAAACGTGTGATAAAAATGGAAACAACAAGCCAGTTCAAGGCCCTCGATGAACGCTATGTTATGCCTGCGTTCTCGCGGGAGATGGCGATCGTCAGGGGAGAGGGATCAACCGTCTGGGATGCGGACGGGAAAGAATATCTCGACTGTGTCGCGGGTATCGCAGTCTGCAGCACCGGGCACTGCCACCCGGCCGTGGTCAAAGCGATCTGCGACCAGGCCCACCAGCTGATCCACTGCTCCAATCTCTATTACGTACCTCACCAGGGGGATCTGGCAAAGAAACTTGTCGAGATCACCGGCCTGCACAAGGCTTTCTTCTCGAATTCAGGAGCAGAAGCCACCGACGGGGCACTCAAGCTGGCCCGGGTCCGGACCGGCAGGAAGAAATTCGTTGCCTTCACCCACGGGTTCCACGGCCGTACCGTAGGTTCCCTCGCCGTCACCCACAAGCCGGCCATCCGTGAGCCGTTCGAGCCGCTCGGCATGGTCAAGACTTTTGTCGAATATGGTGATCTTGATGCCTTGAAAAAGGTCGTGGACAAGGATACCGCAGGGGTCATCTTCGAACCGATCCAGGGAGAAGCTGGAGTTATCATCCCCCCGAATAGTTTCATCGAAGGCATCCGGGAGATCTGCGATGATACCGGGGCCCTCATGATCGCTGATGAAGTCCAGACCGGCATGGGACGTACCGGCAAATGGCTGGCCATGCAGCACACGAAAGTGATGCCCGATATTGTCACCCTTGCAAAAGGCATTGCCAGCGGGTTTCCCATGGGGGCAATCGTTGCCCGGGAAGACCTGGAGTTCAGGAAGAGCGAGCACGGGAGTACCTTTGCCGGTGGCCCGCTTGCCTGCGCAGCAGCGCTTGCCACGATTGGCGTGATCGAGAAGATCCTTCCCGATGTCACCCGGAAAGGCGAGCGGTTCGGCAAGGGTCTTGCCGCCCTCAACCCCCGTATCCGCGGGCTTATTATTGGTATGACGATCGGCGACAAATGCCCGGAAGTCCAGAAGAAATGTGCAGCAGCGGGTGTGCTGGTCAACTGTGCCGCGGACGGGAACCTGCGCCTGGTCCCGCCACTGGTGATCACGGATGCCGAGATCGATCGCGTGGTCGGAGTGATCAATGGAACACTTGGTTAGATCCTGCTATAAAAAAAAGAGCGGCTATGTCTTTGCCAAAAAAGCGGAGGATATCGCCCGCGAGTACGGTATCAATAAGATAGCCCGGCTTGCCAGCAATGAGAACCCCGAGCCGATCTCTCCCGCTGCATTAGCCGCAGCCGAAGAGGCGCTCCGGACCGTGAACCGGTATCCCGATGAGCGGGTCAATGTCCTGATGAATGCCCTGAGGGCATATTATGGCGATTATCATTTCGTCACGGGCGTAGGTATGGATGGCGTGATCGAAACGATCATCCGCACGCTTGTCGAGCCCGGCGAGACGGTTGCCATCTCCACCCCCACGTTCTCGTTCTATGCACTCGCGGCCATGGGCCAGGGTGCAAACGTCATCACGATCCCCCGGGAAGCAGACTTTTCGGTTGATTGCGGAAAACTGATCAAGGCGGCCAAAGAGGCAAAGATCACCGTTCTCTGTTCTCCTAACAATCCCACCGGGAATGCAACCCCCGTTGAGGCAGTGGCCGAGATCCTTGAAGGAATCGAAGGTCTCCTCTTCTTAGACAATGCCTATGTCGAGTTCTCGGGTATCGACTATCGCCCCCTCCTGAAGAAGCACGAGAACCTTGTCCTGGGCAGGACGTTTTCCAAGGTCTACTCCCTTGCGGGTCTCCGGATCGGGTATGCCTTCACCCCGCGATGGCTTCCCCCCTGGTACTCCCGGGCCGGCACGCCGTTTACCGTCAACTCGGTCTCGGCGGCGGCAGCTGCTGCAGCATTGCCCGACAAGGACCGGGCAGAGCGCTATATTGCCCAGGTGAAACAATGGCGCACCCGGTTTGCTGATGAAGTGAAGTACCCGGTCCTCCCCTCGGATGCGAACTTTGTGATGATCGATGTCGCCCCGCACAAAGGTGATGCCATGGTCGAAAGTCTTGCCCGCAAAGGCATTGTTGTCCGTTCGTGCAGGAGTTTTGCCGGGCTCTCCGATCACTATATCCGCGTAAGCGTTGGCGAGGACTGGGAGAACGAGCTGTTCGTGCAGGAGATCAACAAATTATGATGTGTGGCATCACCGGCACCCCGGGCACCGGCAAATCGCTCATCGGCGATGAACTCACCCGCCGGGGGCATACGGTTGTCCACCTCACTGATACCATACGCCACTATATTACGGGCGATGACGAAGAGCGCGACACCGAGATCTTCGATGACGAGCGCTGGGCTGCCGAGTTTGTCCCGGTTGACGGGTTTGTGGAAGGGCACTTTGCCCACCTGCTTCCCTGTGATCGTATTGTTGTGCTCCGCTGTCGCCCGGATGAACTCAAAAAACGCCTGGGGCAGCGCAAATATCCCGCCAGCAAGATCCAGGAGAATGCAGATGCCGAGGCCCTTGATGACTGTCTTATTGAGACGGTGGACCTGCACGATGCTGAAATGATCTTTGAACTCGATACCACCGGTCGCGACCCGGTGTACTGTGCGGATCAGATCGAAGGCTTTGTTGCAGGAATGATCCCTGCACAGTTTGGCAGTCTTGACTGGTCCGGCTTTTTAGAGGTGCATTAAGATGACGCTCGACCAGTACCGCTCCCATGTAAAAGTCTATTTCGATCCGCTGGTTGCCATTGCGATCCGGTGCCGGCTGACGCCGAACTTCTTTACGATCGCTGCCCTGTTTGCCTCTGCCGCAGCGGGGATTCTCTTTTACCTGCGCCTCGAACTCTGGGGCGTGTTAGCCGTAGCACTCAATGCGTTCTGTGACTCGATGGACGGTGCGGTTGCCCGCGAGATGAAGTGCCAGAGCAAGCGCGGGGACTTCCTCGATCATGCCGTGGATCGGTACGCGGATATTTTCATCATCACCGGTATCTTTGCCGGGGGCATGGTGCCGTGGCAGATCGGCGTACTGGCACTGACCGGTGTGCTGATGGCATCCTATCTTGGTACCCAGGCCCAGGCCGTTGGTGTCGGGCGCGTATATGGCGGCATTTTGGGCAGGGCGGACCGGCTGGTCCTGATCATGGTTGTCGGTATCATCAATCTCCTTGCCCCCATGAGTTTCTATGGGCTCTGCTGGTTTGGCTGGTTATTACTGCTTTTTGGGATATTTGGTCATATCACCGCATTCCAGCGGTTTGCGTATGTCTGGGCGAAAGTGGAGTGAGATCTTCATTTCATCCTTTTCATAGGTACACACCCGGGAGGGATTTTTTTCCTTCTTCCCATTTTGGTTCCCGTTTTTATGGAAACCTTTCAAAATCTCCGTTTGGTTTATCAGCTTCCGAATTAATTTTGTAGTATGGATAAAAACACGTTCATCATCCTTCTCCTCTGCATTGCAGCGGTTCTGCTTGCCGGTTGTACGCAGAACACCTCTCCGCCCGTTGCGGCAGTGACGACAACCATTCCCCCAACTACCGTTACGACAGTTCCCGGTGATACACAAACCTGTACAACCGCTGCAGACTGTGTACCAACCCCGTGCTGTCATCCGACCTCCTGTGTCAGTAAGGCTGAAAAACCCGATTGTAACGGTGTCATGTGCACCACGAGCTGCGAAGGATCGCTGGACTGCGGTGCCGGCAGCTGCGGGTGCACGAACGGGAGATGTTCGGTAGTGCTGGCACAGCCCACGACATTATCGGTTATAACCAAGACTTCAGTAACGCTGACCGCAAGTCCCCAGCGTTACTCACCCATGATGTCTTCCACTCCCGGGATCAAAATAACGGTGGATGCCAATGGTTTTAATGCGGCCAGATCACGGTTTGCGTGGAGTGCTACGGAAGGAAATTTCTATACCTGGGGTCCGGTAAATTACACGGTGACCGAGGTTGGAAACCCTTACACCAATCAGGGTGAGACCCTCTACTGGACGTTTACCCAAAAACCTGCATTAATCCTTGAGCCGGTAGTAATTACTGTCACGGCAACAGATATTGCCACAGGCCGGGCACAGGGAAGCTCGAAAGTGGTCCTTGTCTGGGATGGGGATAACGCGGTTATGCTGAAAGATACAAAATAATTTTTTTTATCTGAAATAAAAAAAGGGAATCACTTTTTTTCACGTACCCGAATATTTACCGATGTGATGACAGCAGGGTTTTTCTCTGGGTGAGCCGGTTACCCGTGAGTGCCGGGATATCCGGTTATGACTCTGTTTCCCCGCAGGATATGTCCCGGATAAATTCCAGCGCCTCAACCGCATCGTCTCTTTTCTGATCACACGAATGGGTATCAACCCATCCGAGGAACCGCTCGCGGGTTACCGAATCAACACTATTCCCTGAGCCGGCTACTATAGCCGGGTAGGTACGCTTAGGATAGAACAGGGACCGGGCCGAAACGAGCAGAGCATCATGTACAGCAGCATCGATAATGCCGGCCGCCATCGCCTTCTTTAAGGTAAACCGGATATTGATCAATGGTTCAGAGAGCGATATGCCGGAGACCGGATCGAACACGAGCGCGACCTCATCATCGGCAATCAGTTCCCCGCTCTTGTACATCCGGTAAATCTCACCAATACCCACCATGCCAAGCGTATCCATCTCTGCAGCCCGGAGGGCTCCCATGCTCGATGAGCCGATCACCCTTATGCCGCCTTTTACTGCCGCAAGGATCTCGCGATGGGCAACTGCCGATTCCTGATGAAAAACGCCATCGATCAGGCCTATGATTGCCGCACCATCCCGTGCTGCTGCTATAAGATCGCCCCTTTTTGCCGGTGGCCGGTACTCAGCAGAGAGGATCTGTTCCGCCGCCAGTACGTCAAGGCTTGGCCCGAGAAAGACGATGATCTTTGGCATGTTTCACCCGCTCGCCCTTGCGTTCAAGGTCCATTGCAAAGACTTCGAGCCCGGGGACAATGACCCGGACAACCGGGATCCCGATCTCTTCTCTTGTCAGGTCAACCACAATTACCCGGTCGAGTCCCTTCATCTCTAAGGTCGTGATGATATTATTGATGTCTTTTAAGAAATCATCGGTGTCGGATGAGGGAATATCTGCATAATCCACCGTCCCGTTGTCCCGGTACCAGTACCCGTTGATCCTTTTCGCCCGTTCGTAGCCCATCTTCTTACGGAGATCGGCGATCGTGGTGTCTTCCCGGGCCCCGTGGATCTGGGTGAGCCGGCTCTGGGCAACTTCGGTAAGAGCCCGCATCACGGCGATCCGTGCACTGGTGTGCGTCCCGATACCTATGGTAAGGAGACTGGGGTCTTTTAAGAGGACGTCATCAGCAACTGCGGCAATTGTCGGTATGCCGATGTCGCTGGTGATATCCCTGATCGTAACCTCGACCTGTGCATCGGCAAATTTCTTCTGCATGTCCTGGATCACCGGGTCATCGATGCCTACAACTGCGGGACCGGTGTTGCGTGTGGTTTCGACCAGTGACCAGGCATCCCGTTCGATAACTTCGGAGAGGGCGTGGAATATCGCCTCTTCAAGGGTGTTTCCTGATGCAAGACCGTTTGAGTTCGTGCGGAATACTCCACGGTACCGGTGAGGAACCGGGTGGAAGACGGCAAAGGCCGGGACCCATATCGTCTGGTTATTGGCGATATCGTATCCCTGGCACCAGGACATGAACCGGTCCATAGCTGCACCTTCCGGCAGGATCAGGTCCTCTGGATTGACAACGGGTTCGCGGCCTTCGAGCTCCTGGAAGAGTGCAACCCGGATCTCCCGGTCATGTACCTCTGCTGAATACCGTTCAATGCCTTCCATGATAGCTGATATCCTGGACTCTTCGACCGTAGCTCCCTTGCCATTGTACACGGTGATTGCACCGTCTTCAGCTGTCGGGCGGATGCAGGAGAAGACCGGTATGCCGATCCGGTCAAGGCTTGTGATATCTGCTACACGGGTGATGCCGGCTGCGGGAACTTTGGGTTCAATGCGGCGAAGTGTCTCTTCCAGCGGACTGGCCCGCTGCGTCTCATTGTTGTAGGTCTTCTTGCAGGAGTGGAGCTGCATGGATATGTTCTCTTAAGTAGTAGGTGGGCACTTTTCGGGTTTATACATGCCCATACGTGATGATTACGAAAAATGAACGGGGAATCCGGGCGTTCTCTCACCCGTCAGCGGGAAGTGTTGCAGCAAACTCCCGCACTTTTTCTGATGCCCCGTCCCTGAGAGGTACCCCATGACCCGGGAGCAGGACCTCAAAATCAAGAGTAGCGATCTTCCGGATCGACTGGTGCGAACCCTTTATGTCCATGGTAAACAGAGCCGGGCCTTCTGCAAGTGATACCCCGTCATACCGCAGAATGTCCCCGCAGAAGAATGTCTTTGTACGTTCATCGTACAGTCCGATACTCCCGGGTGTATGGCCGGGTATATGGACACAGAGAAGATCCTCAATCCGGTCCCCGTCTTTTAACAGGATATCTAAGGGAAAGACGCCGGGGTTCATGATCTTATTGGCGATCCGCAACAGGAATCCCCGGAATCCCGGATAGACCGGAAGGGCGATCTGTCCAGATACATACCCAGCATCGGCAGTCCCTATCGCGACCTTTGCACCGGGGGAAGCATCTATGAGGGTCGCCACACCGCCGATATGATCCATGTGAAAATGAGTGATGATGATGCTTTTGATCTCTGCTGGTTCCCGGTACATCGTGTTCCGGAAATAGGAAAGGATCTTCTTCCCGCTGCCGGCCGGCAGGCCGGTATCGATCACGGTGAGGCCATCGCGGACGAGGATGTAACAGTTGCCATTGACCCCGTCCATCTGGTGAATGCCCGTTACGATCTCCATAGTATTACTCACCAGGTATTGGGGATTTTTAAGGGTATGAGTTTTACTGAACCAATAATCCTCTGGATCAATGATACCATTCCGAATCCGCCAGTATCTGCTGGATCCTGTATCTCCCCATGGGCGAAGTCTGCAAAAATCCCAAGAAATACCGGCATGAATCTCTTGTAGTCAAGATTTTTTTTCTACACGCTTTTTTGTCCGTATGCCATCATTTTTAAATATAACCATGATGAATTCCATCACATGACAGATCCCGGTTCATCGCATTCAGGGGCTGGCGGCGCAAAGAGCCACGTCCCTTCGCCGTTACTGGCAGATATGGAGAATGCCCTGATCTCGGTTGACCGGGCCAGAGCCGGCAGGATCGTCCGGGAATCCTGCACATCAGGTTCCCCGTTTATGTGCCTCGAAACACTGGTCGTTCCGGCACTCGAAGAAGTGGGCCGGCGCTGGGAAACCGGTGATGTTGCGCTGTCACAGGTATACATGAGCGGGCGGATTTGTGAAGAGATTGTGGTTCTCATGCTCCCTGCCGGGGATCCGCGCCGCGTGGACCAGCCGAAGATGGCGATTGCGGTTCTCGAAGATCACCACACCCTTGGGAAACGGATTGTCCTATCAGTGCTCCGGGCCGGGGGGTTTGACGTGATCGATTATGGTCACGGCGTTTCAGTCGACCAGCTCGTTGAAGGGGTAACCCGTGACAAAGTCATTATTCTCCTGATCTCCACCCTGATGCTCCCTGCCACTATCAGGACAAAAGAGGCGATTGCCCGGATCAGGAAACTGCATCCGGAAACCAAAGTGATTGTCGGGGGGGCACCGTTTCTTTTTGACCCCCTGCTCTGGAAAGAGGTAGGGGCGGATGCGATGGGACATGCGGCATCCGACACTCTCTCTCTGGTAAAACAGATGGCGGGAGGTACGCAGAAATGACCTCATCCATGACCTCGCTCGAGCGCACGCTCACTGCTCTTGGCCAGAAAGAGCCGGACCGGGTCCCTCTCTTCCTCCTGACCACCATGCACGGGGCCAAAGAGCTCAGGATGTCCATCCGTGAATATTTCTCCAAAGCGGAGAATGTGATCAAAGGACAGGTCCTTCTCCAGAAAAAATACGAGAGCGACTGCTATTACCCGTTCTTCTATGCTTCTGCTGAAGTTGAAGCCTGGGGCGGGGATGTCATCTACATCGATGACGGGCCGGCGAATGCAGGACGCCCGATCATCCGGTCCCCGGAAGAGATTGAGTCCATCGAAGTGCCGGAAGTTGCTGATTGTACCAGTCTTCGAAAGATAACCGGCTGCATACAGGGTCTGGTGGAGAAATCTGCCGGAAAGATCCCGGTCATCGGGGTCGTGATGTCCCCGTTCTCGGTCCCGGTGATGCAGATGGGTTTTGAAGCATACCTCGATCTGATCTACACCCGTCCCGAACTCTTCCGGACGCTGATGAAGAAGAACCAGCAGTTCTGTGCGGACTGGGCAAATGCTCAGCTGGAGGCCGGCGCGAACGCAATCTGCTATTTCGATCCGGTCTCATCCCCGACTATCGTTCCTCCTGAACTGTACCGGAAGACCGGCCTTTTTGTGGCAAAAGAGACCATAGCCCGCATCAAAGGACCGACAGCCACCCATCTTGCGTCAGGCCGCTGCCTGCCAATCATCGACGATCTTGCAACCACCGGGACCGCCATTGTCGGTGTGAGTGTCCTTGAGGATATTGGTGAAGTAAAACGGGCCTCCAACTCACGGCTCACCGTGATGGGAAATCTGAACGGGATTGCCATGCGGCACTGGACCCCTGCGGAAGCAGAGCGGATAGTCAGGGATACGATTGGAAAAGCCGGACGGGGGGGTGGTTTCATCCTCTCTGATAATCACGGGGAGATCCCATTCCAGGTCCCCGAAAGCGTACTCCTTGCGATCAGCCGGGCTGTGAAGAAGTACGGAACGTATCCGCTGGACGGATGATCGATGACGGATGCATTCGTCATCCTGTGCTGCGAGAATATCCGGCAGGAGGTCGACACAATTCTTGCTTTGGGGGTTCTGCCCCATGCAACGGTTCGTTCCTTCCCCTTTCACTGTGGCCATGTCCAGTCTGCCTGGAAAAAAGTCAGCGACCCGTACCTTGATCTCGAAAAAGGAGGAGCACGGATATTCCTCAGCGGATGCGGATGTTCCAACAAACTTGACGTACCCAAAGTTGTTTTGGAGGGTGCTTCCCTTATCTTCCATGGAGCCGGAGGATCACTTTTCCTGCCGGAGGATCAACTCTCTCACTTCCAGAAGGATGGCGCATTGCTCATCCTGCCAGGTTGGCTCCTCCGCTGGAAGCAGAATGCTCAATGTGATGGATTGGATCCGGTAACCGCCCGACAGATGTATGCGGAATCGCTCAAAGAGATAATCCTTCTCGATACCGGTGTGTATCCTGGCATTGCGCCGGTGCTTGCGGAATTTTCAGAATTTACCGGTTTACCCGCCCGGACCGTCCCCTCCGGCATCGAATATTTCCGCCTCCTGTTGACGGTCCAGTACCTTCAATGGCAGTGTGAACAGGATGTGACCGGGTTCAGGACCCGGATCAGCACTTCTGAGAAGAGAGTGGCCGATTATTCGATGGTGGCAGACCTGACCGGAAAAATTATTGGTGTTCATGACGAAGAGACAGTCATCCGGCAGACCCTGGAGCTCGTAACCCTGCTCAGTTCGCCCTCACGGGCAGGATTTCTCATTATCAGGAATGACAAGCCAGGTGTCATTATCAGCACCCCCCCGGATGCTTACGCTTCGACCGCCCATTTCCAGCGAATTTTCGATCCCTCGTCCCCGTATCTCGTCCACGAGAAAGGCGATGGCTTTCTCTTCCCGGTGAAATACCACAACCGTCTCATTGGCATCCTTTCGGTCGATCAGGTATCCCTGCCGGAGAACCTGGATGAGTATCTCAATCTCACCCACTTCATCAGCCAGATTGCCGGTCTCTCCATTACGATTGCACGGACGCACCAGGATCTCGTGCAGACCGTGAACGAGAGGGACGCCGAGATTGCCGAGCGTGAAAAAGCGGAACATGCGCTGAGGGAGAGCGAGGAGCGGTACCGCGGAATCATCGAGAATATCGAGGACGTCTTCTTCCGTTTCGATGGGGAAAACCGGATGGTCATGGCCAGCCCCTCGGTAATTTTCACGTTCAGGTATGATTCGGTTGAGGATATGCTCGGGATTCCCGTTCTCTCGATCTGGAAAAATCCTCAGGAGCGGCCACTGATGCTGGAGGCCATGAAGCAGCACGGCGGAGTCGTGCGGGACTGGGAAGCGGAGTTCGTGAGAAAAGACGGCACGGTATTCTGGGGGTCGATCAGTGCCCACCTGCACACAGATGAGCAGGGAACGTACCAGGGAACAGAGGGAATCATACGGGATATTACCGAGCGAAAGAAGACTGAAGATGCATTGAAAGCGGCCATCAAAAAACTGAACATGCTCTCCTCTATCACCCGGCATGATATCCTTAACCAGATCATGGGATTAAGGACATATCTTGAACTCTCCCGTGAGGATCTCAAAGGGACACGGTTCGCTGCATTTATTGAGAAAGAGGACCAGGCTGCCGAAGCAATCCAGCGACAGATCGAGTTTACAAAATATTACCATGATATCGGGGTCAATGCACCGAAATGGCAGGATGTGGCAGCGGTCATCCATGAGGCAGCTGCGCAGCTCAACCTTTCGGCAATTGAAGTGCGGGTCACCGTCAAGGACATGGAAATATTTGCAGATCCCCTCATCGAGAAAGTTTTCTTCAATCTTATGGAAAATTCCCTTCGTCACGGCGGGCGGGTGACCCGGATGGAGTTTTTGGCCCGCACATCAGAATCCGGGCTGTTCCTCTCCTATTGTGACAACGGGGAAGGGATCTCAGAAGAGGACAAGAAGAAACTTTTCCAGAAGGGGTTTGGCAAACATACCGGCCTTGGTCTCTTCCTCTCCCGCGAGATTCTCTCTATCACCGGCATCACGATTACCGAGTCCGGTGAACCCGGCAAAGGGGTGAGGTTCGAGATTCTCGTTCCGGAGGGTGGGTACAGGTCCGGCATGATCACCTCAGTCAAGGATCCTTTCGGGAAGGAGTAAGAGATCAGCCGGCAAACCCGGGTAACAGGCACAGGAACTGGCAAAGAATAAGAAAAAAAAAAGAGTGACGAAGGGCCATTATGAAAATAATTTTCGATGATAAGTTCTACCAATCGGACTATGCCGATAACGGAGCATCTGTTCCCGGCAGGATGGAAGCGGTCATGAGCGAGCTTAGCAACAGGAGCACCTTTGAACTCGTCCACCCCCGACCCGCTAGTGACGATGACGTGCGGCTGGCGCACACACAGCACTATATTGACTCCGTCAAACCGAACCGGAAACTCTACGATATGGCGGCACTCGCTGCCGGCTCGGCAATTATGGCAGCAGAGATTGCATCCAATGGCGAACCGGCATTTGCCTGCCTGCGACCCCCGGGTCACCATGCTTCCCGTAATTCATCCTGGGATTACTGTGTCTTTAGTAACATGGCGATCGCCCTTTTATCCTTAAAACAGCAGAAAAAAATCGAATCCGCTTTTGTTCTCGATTTTGATGCTCATACCGGTGACGGTACCAAAGATGTGCTCTCTGACTGGAAGGAATGCCAGATCCTTAATCCTTACGCTGACAACAGCGAGGCATATCTCAAAGAGATCCAGGATGTTGTGGGAAAAATCCCTTCGGTGGATATCGTTGGCGTCTGCGCCGGATTCGACTCCTATGAAAAAGATGTGGGGAGAAAACTTGCAACTGCTGATTTTTATCTTATCGGAGACCTGATGAAACGGTTCTCAAAAAAAGCCGCAAAACATCGACGGTTTGCTATCCTTGAAGGGGGTTATTTCCTGCCGGATCTCGGGAAGAATGTACTGGCGTTTTGCCAGGGTTTTATGTAAGTTAAGGGTTTGACTATGACGGTATCTATCCAGTTCACTCCAAAAGAGCAGCAAAGATCAGCATATGACTGGGCAGATATATCACACGGGAGTGACCGCGTTGGCAAAGCCCGCTGCACAATCCAGGATTCAACTATTATTATCTATTCAATAAACATCTACCCCACCTGGGAAGGGCATGGCTATGGCCGGGAATTTGTCGACTATTGCAAGAACCATTTTCAGGTTGTCATTGCCGACCGGGTCCGCCCCACTGCTGTCGGTTTCTGGGAGGCTATGGGATTTAGCAATGATAATGACGGGAACTGGAGTTATCGTTAACATGGGAGACGAAGGTATGGCCCATCCTTACGGTGGAGCCGGAGAACTCCCAACCCATAAAGATAATACCCGGCAGAGAAAAGTAAGGTTCGTATGGCTGAAAAAACCGGCGAACCATTGCATATCCTGCTCGTCGAGGACAATGAGGCCCATGCCGAGCTCGTGATTCGCGGCATGCGTGACCAGCCGGTGGTAAACAGGATCCACCATGTGTCCGACGGCGGGAAGGCCCTCGACTATCTTTTCGGTCGGGGTGCATACGCAGATCCGGTCCAGAATCCCCGTCCGCATTTTGTTCTTCTCGATCTCCGGCTCCCCCGGGTTGACGGGCTTGAAGTTCTCCGGACGATTAAAACCACGCCGTCTCTCCTCCGTATCCCGGTGATCATCCTCACCAGTTCCGATGCTGAGGATGATATCGCGAAAGCGTATGATTACCATGCGAACAGCTATATTGTAAAACCCCTTGACTTCAAGACCTTGACAAAACTGGTAAAGGAGCTTGGGTTCTACTGGCTTGGCTGGAATGCAAAACCCCGGGGAGACTAAATCCCCGGAAGCTCCGGGACAGGTATGGGCAATGGATATCGTTGCAGGAACAACCGTTTCTCACATTCTGATTGTTGAGGATGATCGCGGCCAGCAGGCTCTCGCTCTGCATGCTTTTTTGGACTATCCTGAACAGTTCCGTGTGACCATTGCAGGAAATCTCCGTGATGCCCGGGACCTGATTGGAAGTGAATCTCCCGACTTGATTATTGCCGACTGGAATCTCCCCGACGGGAAAGGAATCGATATCCTGCCCCGGAAGAATGGAATGGTGACAATTCCTCTTGTCATTATGACCGGTTACGGCGATGAACACCTTGCCGTTGAGATCATGAAATCCGGGGCACTCGATTACGTTGTCAAATCTGCAACAATGTTTGAGGATATGCCCCATATCGCCCGGCGTGCGCTCCGGGACTGGGAAAATCTCCACGGAAGAGAACTGGCTGAGGGGAAGGTACGGGATTATCAGAAGCGCCTGGCAGATATCCTCAGTTTTCTTCCGGATGCGGTGCTTGCCATTGATAACGAAGGCCGGGTGATCGCGTGGAACAATGCGATCGAACAGATGACCGGTGTAACCGCTGAAGCAATGCTCGGGAAAGGCGATCATGAGCACAGCATCCCTTTTTACGGAGAGCGACGCCCTATCCTTATCGACCTGGTCCTGGAAGACGACCCGGAGATTGAAAAAAATTACCTGTTCCTGCAACGCGAGGGCCAGAAAATCATATCCGAAGTATCTGCCCCTTTGATGAATGGGGGCAGGGGTGCCTTTCTCTGGGCTACGGCTTCCCCCCTGTTCAACGATGCCGGGGAACGCATCGGTGCAATCGAAGTGATACGGGATATTACCGAGCGGAAACAGAAAGAGGAATTGCTGCAACAGCGCGAGGCAATTTTAGAAACTCTCCTGAATGCCCCGAATGACACCATTGCACTACTCGATCGCCAGGGTATTATCATAGGAATGAACGATGAAGGTGCACGGCGACTCGGGGGAACTGTACAGGCGGTAACCGGGCGGTGTGTGTATGATCTTCTGCCCGCGGAAGTTTCCATGACCCGGAAGGAGTATGTAGACCGGGTTTTTGCAACGGGTAAACACTCCCAGCTGGACGATGCCCGGTCCGGCATGTATCTCCATAATGAGTTCTTCCCTATTTTCAATTCAGATCATACGGCAGTAGACCGTGTAGCGATATTTGCCCGTGACATTACCTTTCAGAAACAGGCAGAACAAGCCCTGCAGGAGAGCGAGACCCGGTTTAAAGCCCTCATCCAGAATTCATCCGATATCATCCGGATTCTCAATCAGGATGGCCGGATCGTTTATGAATCACCTTCTTCTGAATGGATACTGGGCTACCCGCCGGGTTCCCTGATCGGCAGGGATCCCATGGAGTATGCCCACCCGGAGGATCTGGCCAGGGTCAAAAATGATCTGCGGAACGTATATGACAAGACGAATACGGGAGTTCCGACTGAGTTCCGGATTCGCAAAGCCGATGGGGAATATCTCTGGGTTGACTCCATCGGCACAAACCTGCTGGACGTTGCAGGAGTAAACGGCATTGTTATAACAACCCGCCCCATCCAGCAACGAAAACATGCCGAGGAGCAGATGATCGCATCCCAGCGACTCTACGCCGTCCAGTCCCAGATCAGCCAGGCCATCGTCAGAATGAAAGACCTCGAGACTTTTGTTACCGATATCTGCCGGATCCTGGTTGACTACGGTCATTTCCGTATGTCGTGGGTTGGACTGCTTGACCCCCGTCTGATGACCTACAACGCCATAGCACATGCAGGGCATGATGATGGGTATATCAGGTTGCTTGAGATCAGTTTAAACGATGACGAGAAAAGCCGGGGTCCGACCGGTACTGCTTTTAAGGAAAAGCATTACGATATCTGCAATGATATCGAGACGGACTCCCGTATGGGGCCATGGCGGGATGAAGCACTGAAACGTGGCTATCATTCCTCGGCTGCATTCCCGTTCCGGCGTAATGGCGAAGTTGTCGGGGCATATACGATTTATGCGTCCGGGAAGAATTTTTTCAACGAGACAGAGATCGCCCTTCTCGAAGAGATAGCAATGAACATCTCGTTTGCCCTTGATATGCTTGATGAACAGGAACAGCGCAAGCGGGTGGAGGAGGCACTCGCAGGCAGTGAGGAGCAGCTCCGCCTGGCCCTTGAAGGTGCCGATGCAGCCTTCTGGGACTGGCACCTCTCCACCGGCAAAGCAATTTTCAGTAACCGGTTCTATACCATGCTCGATTATGAACCCGGTGAATTCCCCGCAACCTATGATGCATGGACAACCCTTATGCATCCTGATGAACGGGACAGGATCCTTAACGATCTCAAACGGCAGATCCAGGAGAAGCGCCCCCTCTGCGAGATCGAGTACCGGCTCAGGACAAAAGCGGGAGACTGGATCTGGATTCTTGGACGGGGAAAAATTGTTGAAACGGATGATCAGGGAAACCCTCTGCGTTTTACCGGTGTCAACATCGACATCACTAACCAGATGCTCATGGAATCGGAAATTCGCTCCCTCAACACCGTCCTTGAACAGCGGGTCAGAGACCGTACAGAAGCCCTCTCAAAGGCAAACGAAGCCCTGGAGTCCGAGAATGCTCATCGTATGATGGCAGAGAAAAAACTCCAGTCTTCGTATGATGAAAAAGTGGTGCTCTTAAAAGAGATTCATCACCGGGTCAAGAACAATCTCCAGATAATTGCCAGTCTCTTAAACCTCCAGTCCCGGTATATCTCGGATTCACAGACCCTTGCGGCAATCCGGGAAAGCCAGAACCGGGTCAAGGCGATGGCGCTGGTACATGAGAAATTGTACCGTGCTGACGACATCGCCCATATCAGTCTCCGGGAATATGTACGGTTTCTCGGCACCGGCCTTTTCCATTTCTACGATGCCCGGGCCCGGGAGATCTCGTTCCTGCTTGAGATTCACGATATCAATGTCGATATCGATGCCGCCATCCCCATTGGTCTCATCCTCAATGAATTGATCTCAAACTCGCTCAAATATGCATTTCCCGATGGAAAGAGAGGAGAAATTTTCATTGAAGTCAAAAAGGAAGGGCATACCTTAACTGTCCTCTTCCGGGACACGGGTGTTGGAATCCCTGCGGAAATGGACTGGAGAAACACCCCCTCTCTTGGCCTGCGACTGGTCATCACGCTTGTCGACCAGATGAATGGTACCGTGGAGCTTGACCGGAGTTGTGGAACCATCTTTACCATGGTGCTGCATGAGAAGGAACAACGGAGCCCGGAATGAAAACCGCTGATCTCTCCCCTTTACCGCTCACTGAACTCTGGTGGAAGGGTATTATCCTTTCGCTTTCAGGTGCAGTCACAATCATTGCTATCTGGTGCCTGACACATGGTATTACAATTCTCTTTATGGATCTCTATTATTTCCCGATAGTCCTCCTTGTTTACCGTTACCGCTGGAAAGGCTGCGGTCTTGCCACCCTCCTTGCCTTTTCCTGTCTCACCCTTGTACTCGTTTTCTCAGGGGACCCGGCGGCTGTCTTTGTCGGGGCATTTTACCGGTTCTTGGTCTTTGCAGGAGTTGCAGTAGTCATCACATATCTTTCTGAACGGCAAACAATTGCCAAAAACTCCAAGCAACAATTCGCCGAGATAAGGGACCGGTATCTCTCGCTCGCTCCGGCGATTATCCTTATCCTTGACAGGAATGGGGTGATAACGTTCCTCAACCAGAAAGGCGGCAATATCCTCGAATCTCTGCCGGATGAGGTTGTCGGGTTGTCATGGGTGGACCAGTTCCTTCCGGAAAAAGCACGGGACCGTGCCAAACAGGCATTTTCCCAGATGATTGACGGCAAGGTCGAGCAAAACCGGATTCTCGAGATCCCGGTACTGACCAGCGCCGGTGTGGAGAAGATCATACGGTGGTATACCTCTGTCCTGCATGATGAGAACGGGAAAATTACCGGAACTCTGGGATTTGGCGAAGATATCACAGCGGAGAAATGGGCGCAGGATTCCTTATGGAAGATGCAGCAGTTCCAGGAGAGTGTTATCGCAAATGCAAATGTCTGGATCACCGTGCTCGAACCTGATGGCACCCTTCTTGTCTGGAATGATGCCGCCGAATCCATCAGCGGCTACAAAAAAACCGGAATCCTGGGAAAAAAAACCATCTGGAAAATGCTCTACCCGGAAAACGAATACCGGAAGGAAGTCTCCGGTGAGATCCGGCAGATCATCGGGCGGGACACGTTCCTTGAGAATTTTGAGACCGAGATCCGCTGCCTGGACGGGACAAAAAAGACCATTGTCTGGAATACCCGGGGACTGCGGGATGATGTTGGGACCATCACGAGCTACATAACCATCGGGCGCGACATTACGGAACAGAAATCAGCCGAGTCCCGTGCCAGCGAGAGTCTACGTTTCCTTGCTACCATGATCAACACGCTCCCCATACCGGTCTTTTACAAGGATGTTGAAGGGAGGTACCTTGGCTGCAATCCCCCGTTTGAAGAGTATCTCGGTATTGCCTTAGAAGATCTCAAGGGAAAAACAGCCTATGATATCTCGCCAAAGGATCTTGCGGACAAATACACTACTGCTGATCAGCAGGTATTAGCCAATCCTGTTCCCCAGCGTTATGAGACGCAGGTGCAGTACGCGGATGGCTCCCGCCACGACGTTATCTTTTACAAAGCTTCGTTCCTCAATACAGATGGGTCTGTCGGGGGACTGATCGGCACCTTCCTAGATATCACGGAACGCAAACGGATGGAAGAGGCGCTTCTCGAGAGCGAGTCATTCAACCGTGGTCTCGTGGAGAACCTGCCCGAATATATTGCTGTTTATGGCATTGACGGGAAGCTGCTCTACGTGAACCCGGCCTCAGCGAAGGGACTTGGATATGATGCGGATGAACTGGTTGGCACGCATGTGCTCACGTATATCGCAGAGAAGTACCACGATATCGTAAAGGCCAAAATGGCTGCCCGCCGGGGTCCGGGTGACACGTCCCCATATGAGATCGATATGGTCACCAAGGACGGGCTCGTAAGAACGGTGATTGTAAAAGCAACACCGATCCAATACCGGAACAATCCTGCAATCCTTCTCCTCCTCATTGATATCACGGACCGGAAAAAGGCTGATGAGGAAATTCGCAAGGGCAGTGAGGAGTGGCAGACGACTTTCGATGCGATTACCGATGTAGTCTTCCTCCTCGATGATATGGGGCATATCGTCAGGCACAATAAAGCGTTCGAAACCTTCACCGGAAAAAGTGCAACAGAGATTGATGGCAGACCTTGTTACGAACTTTTGCATGGATCTGTCTATCCTATTGCGGGCTGTCCGAATGTAAAAGCACAGGTAAGCCGGCAGCGTGAGAGCCTGGAACTCCCCATCCGAGACCGGTGGTTCATCGCTACCGTGGACCCTATCTTTGCAAAAAACGGGAGTGTCCGTGGTGCAGTGCACCTGATTGTTGACATCACCGAGCGCAAAGAAACGGAAGACAAACTTCGTGCGAGTGAGGAGAAATTCCGTGATATCTTCAATAATGTCAACGATGCTGTCGAAATACATGCAATGGATGAACGCGGACTCCCGGGCAGATTCATTGATGTCAATGATGTAGCCTGCAGGATGCTCCAGTACAGCCGGGAGGAACTGCTGACCAGAAGCCCGATCGATTTTGCAACAGATTACCATAACCGGTCTATCGATGTGATTGGCGAGGAACTCAGGATCCGTGGATACTCGACATTTGAGACCGGTCACCGGAGGAGGGACGGGACGATCATCCCGGTGGAGATTAATGCCCATGTTTCCACACTGCTTGGGCAAGTGGTCGTTGTTGCAGTTGTCCGCGATATCACGGAGCGCAAACGGGTGGAGGAATCGCTCCGCGAGTCACGGCACCTCTTCGCAGATATCATCAGTTTCCTGCCGGATCCCACCTTTGTTATCGACAATGATGGCAAAGTGCTGGCATGGAACAAGGCGATCGAACAGCTCAGCGGGGTTCCGGCCCGCGATATTATTGGTAAAGGAGACTATGAATACAGCCTCTGGCAGTACGGAAAACGGCGCCCGGTCCTCATCGATCTTGTCCTTCACCCGGACCAGGATGCCGCCAGGATGGATTATGCCAATATCCAGTTGAGCGGACAGACCATAACTGCCCAGATTGAGATCCCGCAGTATAACAGCAAGCGCAGGATTCCACTCTCGCTCGTTGCATCGCCTTTAATGGATGCCCAGGGGAGAATTACCGGAGCGATCGAGTCCCTGCGGGACATATCGGGTCTTAAGGAGGCAGAAGCTGAACTGGACCGGATGAACCGGAACCTTGAAAAAATCGTCAGGGACCGGACGCGGTTGCTGGAAGAAGAGATTATCCAGCGCAAACGAGCCGAAAATGATGTGCAGGCAGCGCTCGATTATACGCGGTCGGTTATCGAGGCGAACCCTGACCTCATTGTAGTCCTCGATGATAAAGGTACTATCCTGGACCTCAATGCCTCCGGTGAACTGCTGACCGGGATCTCAAAAGATAGGCTGATTGGAACCCCCTATTTCGGCTATCTAGTCGATGACGGCAAACTCATGGACTCCTTTTTAGCGCTTCTAAAGGAAGGCAGGCTTGAGGATTTTGTCCAGATACGAAACACCGACAATCACGTAACTCCCTTGTCTGTACATGCCACCGTTATACGGGGAAGTGAAGGCATCCGGGACCGGATCATCGTTTCTGCCCATGACATCACCCGCCAGAAAGAGGATGAAAAAGCTATCCGGGCGTCACTGGATGAAAAAGTCCTGCTCCTCAGAGAAGTCCATCACCGGGTGAAAAATAATCTCCAGATCATCATCAGTCTTGTTAATCTCCAGATGCGCCAGACCGAAGATCCCCTGGTAAAGCAGATCATGTCTGAGACGCAGAACCGTGTGCGGGCAATGTCCCTGGTCCATGAGAAACTCTATCGTTCCGAGAGCCTGTCCCGGATCGATTTTGCGGATTACTCCCGCTTCCTTGCAACGCAGCTCTTCTCGTATTATGGCATGGATTCTCAGAGGGTACATCTGGATTTTACCATGGGCGAGATCATGGTAGATATCAATACTGCAGTCCCCCTCGGCCTGCTCATGAACGAGCTCATCTCCAATTCCCTCAAACATGCCTTTCCGCACGACCGTGAGGGGGTGATCAGTATCAGTGGCGGGGATGAGGGGGGTCTCATGACGCTGATTGTCCGGGATAATGGTATCGGGATTCCGGCAGAGTTTGACTGGAAGAACACTACTTCGCTGGGTATGCGCCTCGTGACCAGTCTCATCGACCAGGTCGACGGGACCGTCACGCTCGACCGTAAAGGGGGAACAACATTTACCATTACGCTCAGAAGAAAGCCCGCCTCCGGGGTTGCGTGATGTCCGGTATAAAAAATATCACCTCAGCAATCTGACAGGAGTTATCCGTCCTTTGACAAGGGAAGCGGACAAACTCATACCGGGAAGAAGTGATCCGTACTCTCGGTCATCTCTCACCAACTTTCCCGTAATTTTTTTTGTCCATTGACTCTCACCGGGCAGATTTTTTTGAACAACATTTATAATGCTGTATAATGATTCATTGACGTAATCAAAAGGAAACTGCTCCATGTCACAGGCATCCATCTTCATTGTCGAAGATGAACTCATTGAAGCTGAAGATATCCGTCAGACCCTGGAAAAACAGGGATATACGGTAGCCGGGTCTGCACGGTCAGGCGAGTCTGTGCTGGAACTCTTAACAACGATCCATCCCGATCTGGTGCTGATGGATATCCACCTCGCGGGTATACTGGACGGCATTGATACAGCCGGAAAGATACGGAATCTGTATCATCTCCCGGTCATCTTTCTCACCGCATATGCAGATGAGATCACTCTCGGCCGGGCAAAGTACACCGAGCCATACGGCTATGTCCTCAAACCCTTTGATGAGCGTGAACTGCATTCAGCCATCGAGATGGCTCTCTATAAACACCGGATGGAGGAGCGGTCAAAAGAGAATGAGCGCACGATTCGCATCCTTGCCAATGCCATACCCGACGCGGTCATGCTCTTAGATAAAGACCGGAACATCATAAGCCAGAATGATGCCATGGCACGCCGGCTCGGTCTTGATTATACACGGTCACAGCAGGGTTGTGCGTGTCCGTTTGACCAGAACGGGATGTTTCCTTCACTGGAATTAAAGATACAGGAAATTACCAGTTCCGGCCGGCCCATCCGCTTCGAGGAGAAGAGCGGGAATGAATGGTTTGAGATATCCCTTATCCTTATTCCCGGATTGGAGGGACGAAATCCCCGGATTTTTGTCCAGTTTCACGATATCACTGCGTATAAGAGATTTGAGGAGCAGTTGAAAAAGGAGGGGATCACCCGGATTGAGCATAACATGGAACAGTTCCAGATCTTAAACGACCAGATCAGGAACCCTCTCCAGGCGATAATGGGCTATGTAAATCTCGACTGTGTTCATTACCGGGATCGTATCCTCGAACAGATCGGGCTTATCAACAACCTTGTTTCCCGCCTTGATCAGGGCTGGGTGGAATCGGATAAGGTGAGACGTTTCCTGCTCGTCCGTTACCGGTCTGCATCTGATGATTTTGCGCCCGATGATGTGTCTGTTCCATCGCCAGGAGAAAAGTCCAAAGGAGTCTGAAGATGTACACCGTCCTGATTGTGGATGACGATCCCGCAATACGGGAAATATTCACCATATATCTCGAGATGCGTGCATACCGGGTTCTCACGGCAGCCGGTGGGAGGGAGTGCCTGGACCTGTTGAATACGCAAATACCTGATCTCATCCTGCTGGATATGATGATGGAACCCATGGACGGATGGGAAACCCTCCTTGCAATCCGCTCCAGGTCTGCTTCCCGTGCAATTCCCGTGATAATTATTACCGGAAAGGAGGCAACGCCCGAAGAAATTCTGCAGTATGGTATTCTCATTGAGGATTTCATTGTAAAACCCGTTGATTTCAAACGAATATCTGCATCCTTCCATCTCATTATTGAGAAAGACCAGGTCCTGAGACGTGAAATCGAACGGATTAAGGAAACGGAGCAGGATCCGGAATTACCGGGTGAATATACTCATCTTCTCCGCCTTGTCAGGGTAGCAAAAAACCTCATGGCCCGGTCCAGGGACCGCCCCTGGGCGGATCAGATTCCGTTGAAAAAACACGAGGAACGACTGCAATGGCTGCACAAAAAACTGGGGTTTCCTGACCTCCTGCTGCAGCGGGATGAAATCGAATGACAGATCCTGCCTTGACGACCGCTGCATTTTTTGGTAAATGCGAGTATCATGATGATAAGAAGATCTACTAATTATCCGGGTGCATGATGGAAAAACGGGCAATACTCATCGTGGAAGATGAAGCGATTGTAGCCAATGATATAAAGGAGACTTTAACCGGCCTGGGATACGAGGTTGTGGGCATTGCGAAATCCGGGGAGCTCGCGCTGGAAAAGGTAAAAGAATTCAGCCCCGATCTCGTGCTCATGGATATTCACCTCGCCACGAATATGGACGGGGTTGAGACCGCAGGAAAAATTCGCATACTCTTTGATATCCCCGTTATCTATCTCACCGCATATGCAGACAAGGAGCTGCTCGACCGGGCCAAAGTGACCGAACCGTACGGGTACGTTCTCAAACCCTATGATGAGCGGGAACTCCACTCGGTTATCGAGATGGCCCTGTACAAGCACCGGATCGAGCGGGAGATAAAAAAACGGGATGCGATCCTCTTTGCCGTGAGTTCCGCTGTTGAATGGCTGCTCCGTATCTCCCGAGCGAAATCCAAGGCACCCCGCGATTTCGATCCTTCGGATATCCGGGATATTCTCGAACCCATCGGCCTTGCACTCGATGCCGGCGCAATCGGAATCTTCAAAGAGAGTATTGATCCTGATGGTTTGCTGAAGGTCAGTATGGTCTATGACTGGGGATCCCCTGTCTATCATCCCGGCCTCTTCAAACCCGAATTGAAGCAGTTCACCTACCAGGCTTTCAATATTAACCGCTGGCATGACCTGCTGGTGAAAGGTGAGGTTGTACCGGCCACCCCGTCAGATCTTTTTGCTGAGGAGAAACTCCTCTTCACATTGCTCGGCGTTAAATCCGGGCTAATCCTTCCTGTTTTCATCTGTGACAGGTTCTGGGGTTTCATCGGCTTTTTCGATCTTGAAGAACGGGTACGATCCCCGGATGAGGTGGAAGCATTGCGCATTACTGCAAACCTGCTTGGAGCTGCACTGGGATACCGGTAAATGGTACGGTTCCCCGGTGCACAAGTGGATTGAAGGCTCCCTGCCCGCCGGTTTTTTTCAAGAAAAGAATATCCCGCGGGGTCCTAGAACCAGCTCTCCAGTGTCTTCTGCCCCGCTTTGACTGAGAAATTCTCAAGCGCCTTGTTAACCCTCTCTTCTGAGAATTCATACCCGTCACAGAGCATCTTTTTGATTCCCGCTGTATCGGGGTGTCCCCAGACAAGGGTATAATCGTCCGTCACCGGAGGGTTCAGGAAAAGGTCCATCACTGGTTCAGGATCGAAGTCCGGCTGCTTCTCTTTGAGTTTTTGTGCAAACTCTCCTTTCTGCACGATCTTCAGGCCGGTTTTTGCTCCGACACCATCAACGCCCGGGTTGAAATCGGTCCCGATCAGGATGCTGATCTCGATCAGCTGCTCGCGGGTGAGATGAAGTCCAGAGAGCACTTCGGAAAGGATCATCCGCTCCGGGCTGACCGTGATCTGCCGGCCCCGGATCTTCCTCTTGCCGCTCACGGTCAGATTCCGGACAAGGGTGGGAGCACCAAAGAGCAGGGTATCATAATCCTGCGACACCACGTACCGGGCTTCGCCTTTTGTCACCATGTAGGAGGCCTGTGCCTCCCCCTCGCCGGGTGCCTGAACGAACGGGATACCCAGGAGCCCGAGCAGTTCTTTTGAAGATGCGATAATAGCAGCATCCACCCGTGTCGCGGACCTGGCCTGCTTGTAGGCCTCTGCCTCATCCCCGCGTTCGACCGCTTCCTTCCAGCGTTCACCCGCTGTATCGCGGGTCTTCCTGCGCTGGTCGACGGTTGCCTGCTTGAGTTCGCCGGGTTTCCCGTCAAAGACAAAGACCGGCTTGATCCCCTTGTCCAGGAAATTTGCAATCCGGAAGAGAATACCGGAGAGGTGGGAGGTGACCCGCCCGCGCCCGTCCATAAGGGGGGTGCCATCCGGCTGGCGGATGATGGTTAAGAACTGGTAGAGGGTATTGTTCGCATCGATAGCCGCGATACCGGGAATGGTCTCTAATGTGACCGGTGTCTTATACTCTGCCAGGATATCCCGAAGTGCAACGCCCATCCTTGTTCACCTTCTGGTACATACGTTATTTGTACGCACGTTTAGCCTTTTTCAGCATTGGTATCTCCGGGTGGCGATGGTCTGATGCCCGTGGGCAAAGAGCCGGACAGGGTATTTTGGATATCCATGCTTTTAGGTGATGAGAGTACAGTAATTACTAACATTTACGTTTACGGAGCATCCGCATGGACAAAAAAAATCTCATCCCCCTTCTTGCAATGCCCTTCCTGTTCCTTGTCGTGGAGATTGGGGCAATCCTGTTCTCCCTGCCGGTGCAGGCTTCCGGTATCGTTGCGTTTGAAGATCCCACTTCGCTGGATAACGTGGTCCTGTTTATCGGCATCCTGCTGGTCTTTACCGGTTTTTTGCTCGTCTTGATCAAATACGATATGAAAAAAGTGATGGCGGCAGTCATCGGGCTCTCGATTTTTTTTACCTTTGCGTATGTCTTTGCAGCCCTCTTCTATGCAGTAATGGGAGATTCAGTCATTGCCAACATCGCGATGCTGGTGCTCTCGATTCTCGCAACGGCGCTCCTGTACAAATACCCGGAATGGTACGTAATCGATGTGCTCGGTGTCGTCATGAGTATCGGGGTCGCCTCGATCTTTGGAGTCTCACTGGATGTCTGGCTGGTCGTCATCCTGCTCGTTCTCCTCGCGGTCTACGATGCGATCTCCGTGTACAAGACCAAACACATGATCACGCTGGCAGAAGGAATCATCGATCTCAAGACTCCCATGCTCTTTGTCATCCCCAAGCGCCGGGACTACTCGTTCATCAGGGAAGGTTTCGGGAAACTGGATGATGGCGGGGAACGGTCAGCCTTCATCATTGGTATGGGCGACCTGATCATACCCTCCATCCTGGTAGTTTCGGCCAATGTCTTCCTGCAGGGTTCAAGACTGGGAGGGATCATCAATCTCCCGGCACTGGGTGCGATCATCGGTTCACTGGCCGGCCTCTGCGTGCTGATGCATTTTGTCATGTCAGGAAAACCCCAGGCCGGACTCCCACCCCTGAATGGCGGCACTATCCTGGGGTTCCTTGTCGGACTGGCAGCGATGCCATTGATTGGGTAAATCTTAATTTTAATATCCTGTGGATATTTTGGTAAATCTCGTGGGGATTGAGATTACCGATCCCTTTTTTTAACGAATACGCCACCCCGATGGGCACTCATGCGGCGGATTTCAACAGATCCGCATATCGGATAACCTGTTATTACGCCAGTGCCGGTACCCCTTCTGACCACCTCTCGACCCGCAGGCGGATCTCATCATCCGTGTAGGATGAGACGGTCACCCGGTTGCGGGCGATGCTCAGGAAATACTGCTCCCCGTGCGGGTCGTGGCATTTCAGGATAACGGAAAAGAGATCGGCATCGGGAATGTGCCTGACCTTCCCGCGATGAGCCGCTATGTTTGCCATATTGCAGATGACGGCTGCTATGCCGTACTGGTATCCCTCCAGTGAATCGTACATTTCCTGCCCGGTCCCAATCCGCCTGCCTGTTGCATCTTCGTATACGAATTTTGCTGTGTACATCTCCCGCACGTTCTCAACCGGCGGGTGGTTCTTCCTCCCGGTATAGTAAGAGATGCAGCCAAGCGGGTTGTTCAGGATAAGCGAACGGACGACAGCAGTAAACGCGGTGACATCCGGGAAGGGCTTTTTCAGATGGTGAAAAGCACTTTTTGTTCCGGGTTTCTGGTTGAAATGTGCCATGATAGTTCTTGTCTGATCCTTTGATTGATCATCAGGTTTGTATTTCCTTACCCGTTTTTGTGCCCACGGGAAGTCCCGGGAGGGAACGGGTAGTACGGAATGAGTCCCCATCAGAACGTACGAGGGGGGTCGATAAATCCTTGGTGGTCAGTTGTGCGGGGTAAACTGGGGGTCGGGCGGTGTACTTTGATGGCCGCACGATCCATTCTTACCGGCACCGGTCTGGTCGGGAATGAAGAGATGTAACGACGGCAAATTGGTTGGTGGCATTATTTGGGGTGTCCTGAAGCGGGAGGGAGAGATGGCGCTCTGCTGTCAAGTACACCGCCCGACCCCCTCCATCCCTTGTGTTGTGTTTCGGGATTTTGTATGCCAAATCCCCGGATTTTTACGACAGATAATTTGTGAGGGATGTTGATCCGGATCGGGTAATGGATGATGGGGGGGTCGGGCAGTGTACTGTGTTTTCCCACCCGGATCCACAAGAGAGTTTGCGATTGTATCAGTCCCGGGTTCCACTATCCGGTCGGCCGTACGATAATAAGCAAACCGTAGGCATACAAAATATGAGCAGAATAAAAAAAGGAAAATCAGATTGACTCAGGAGTCATACCCGCACGGACGGTACGGGGCTTCCTGACGGTTCGCTTCCGTTTGGGTTTTTTCGCTTTCTCGGAATCGTCGTCTTCATCATCATTCATCTCCATCTCTTCGGGATCATTCCTGATGGGAGACCGGATATCGACAACCTTCTTCTTCTCCACCGGTTCCGGCTTATGCAACAGGATCTCTGCAAGCACCGCGTCAACTCCTTCCCCGGTCTTGGTTGACATTGTCATGTACCCTTCTGCCCCGACAATGTCGGACTTGTTGGCAACAACGATCATTGGCACGTCAACCATGCCCTTCACTTCATCGCGCAGGTGGAGCTGGACTTCCATGGGGTAGCCGCAGTGTTCCGATGGGTCGAGGATGAAGACCACCAGGTCGGCAACATTCATCATTGCAGAGAGAGCCTGCCGTTCGATCTGGTTGCGTTC
>JANYKQ010000001.1 GCA_025358115.1 Methanomicrobiales archaeon
GCCGGACCCTGGTAGATTCCGGATCCGAGCCACCAGGTCGGGTCGACACTCATTGCATAGCCAAGTTTCTTCTCTATCGTGTTATTGTGGATCGGGTTGATGTAAAAGTAGGTTGAAAAGCCCGTACCATTGATCGCTGCCTGCCGGAGATCCTGGATGAACAGGTTGCCTTCCGCATCCTTCTCGTTGAGACGGTTAATTCCGATCTTCTCCGGGTTAACCGGGTGGGCAATGGTAGTGCCGTTGATGTCATAGGCGTAGATGTACAGTACGCCCCGGAAAAAGGATCCGTTTTTGCGGGAGAATTCCGCGAGGGCTTTTTCCTTTCCATTCTGTTGTGCGTAGGTGACTGCCTCTTTCACAAACGCGACCATCTCTTCCTTTGTCGCTGCCGTTGGGACACTGGTAGTTATGGACGGTAATGCCGGTTCGATTGTTATTACAGGAGAAGCAGAAACCGGGTTCTGAACAAGTGACGGGACCTGCGGCGTCAGAGTGCAACCGGCGCAGATAAAAACCACGAGGATGAGGATGCCCGACAGGGCAAAGAAGCGCAGGTTCAACGTCATACCAGACTGATTAGAGACAAATGAAGATAAACACCATGGCCAGGGTTGCGGTGGGGACAGGTGAAATGCACGGGACCAGACACTAAAAAACCTGCATGTCAGGAAAATGTGACAGCATTTAACTGGTTACCCGTAGAACTCCCGTATATGAAGATGCGGTATTTGCTTCCGCTGCTGCTCGTGATCATCATCTGCATTGTCACGGCAGGATGCAGCCAGTTGCAGGAACAGAAAGATTCCGGCCCGGCGGGAGGTCCGGGTATTGTTACCCCCACACCAAAAGTAGCGGCTATCGGAACAACACCGGCGGACCTTACCGCCCTGGTGAGCCGGGCCGCAGCATATGCCCGCGAAAACGGACGGGAAAAAGCGATTGCCGCATTCAATGATCCCAACGGATCATTCGTCCAAGATGAGGTGTATATTTTTGCCGAGACCTATGAAGGTACTGCTCTTGCCGAGCCGTTCCATCACGAGCTGGTTGGTACAAACATCAGGAACATGACCGATCGGTACGGCATTCCCCTTGTCTGGAACCTGGAGGAGACTGCACAGTACGGGATCGGGTTCGTCAGTTATGATTATCCCAACCCGAAGAACAACAACCGCGTGGAGCCGAAACTCTCAGTCGTTTCCGATGTGGACGGGTCCTATTACGTTGGTGCAGGTACGTATGCCGGGTCAGGAATCATCTACCCGTCAGCTGCTATCGGCCCGGCTACCCGGACGTATTCCATTGACGATCTCCCTGCATTCGTAAAGACGGCGGTTGCCTATGCCCGCTCAAACGGGAAGGAGAAAGCACTGGCAGCATTCGGGGATCCAAACGGGCAGTTTGCCGATGGAGAACTGACAATACTGGCACTGGATTACAATGGTACCGTTATTGCAAATTCCCTCTCGCCCGACACAGCAAAGAACCACATCAACCTGATCAACTACCACGACCCGGATGGGGTCCCCACGATCCGCGAGATGAGGGACCTTGCCCGGAATGGCGGCGGGTATTCCTACACGGTCGCTGCGGTGAAGAAGAACTCAAAGACCTATTATGCCCCGAAGATCGATTATGCCGAGCCGGTGGACGATTCCTACTGGCTCTTCTCGGGCATCATCATCCCAGGATATGAGCAGCTCCGTGAAGGGAATACAACCGGCATCACCCTGCGGAACCATACCCGCACAGAGATGTACGATCTTGTCGACACTGCCATCAGGTACGAAAAGGCAAACGGGAGGGAAAAGACCCTGGCAGAGATCAATAACCCGGACGGGCAGTTCGTGAAAAATGATCTTTTTGTCTGGGCAGAGACCTTTGACGGGACAATCCTTGCCGACCCGTTCTGGAAAGAGGGAGTCGGGAATAACTACATAGACTACACGGACCCGTATGGTGCGAAGACCACAGTAGTCGGTATCAATGCCATCCGCAACGGCACGGGCTTCTCCCATGCAATGTTCCCGGACACTGCTGCAAACCATACGGCATCGGTGCCGAAACTGGTGTACATGAAGCCGGTGAATGAGACCTGGTGGATTGGCAGCGGGATTTATGGCGTGCAGGTAGTTTAGCCGTCTTACATTCCCTTTTTTATTGTCCCGGTATGATGGTTTCGCAAAATTCCAGCCAGCCATTTCCCGGCCTTTGTATTTTAATTGCCAAAAACGGGAAGATACATACCTTCCACGGAGACATTCCCGTATTTGAAGAGAGGGAGGTACTCCCACTAACTTTTTTTCTGGGGGCACATTTCCTCTCGGACGATGCCTCAGCTAGGAACAAAAAAAAAGAACTGTTAGGAACTATTCATAAGAAAACAACAAAATAAGAAAAATCGTAGCAACGCCCAGGTCGGAATTCGAATCCGAGTCGATTGCGTGACAGGCAATCATGATAGGCCACTACACTACCTGGGCTCATTTTTACTTACAGTTTAGTCCCGCCTCCCAGATTCGAACCGGGGACATCGCGGTAGCCGCACAGTTACCTCATACGGTAAACCAATCTACAGCCGCGCACTCTACCGAGCTGAGTTAAGGCGGGGCACTGCGCTACTAATGTTGGGAGAGTCTAGTATTAAACATATCGCTA
>JANYKQ010000008.1 GCA_025358115.1 Methanomicrobiales archaeon
CTCCGGAAAAGGTCATAGTTTAAATAAACCGGTTTCCAATAATTACAGGATATCGATGGACTTTGAGATCACCAATGATAAAAGAAATGAGCTTTTATCCAGAAGAGAGGTTCAGTTTACCCTCAAATACGATGGAGCGACGCCCTCCCGCATGCAAATCATCGGCAAACTCTGTGCACTGCTCAACATAAAGGAGCACCAGGTAACCCTTGATACGCTGCACAGCAGCTTCGGTAAAACTGAAATCAGCGGTTCAGCCCGCATCTACGAGACCGAAGAGGTCAGGAACAAGACCGAGCGTCCGCACCTTGCAGCGCGCGGTATGCCAAAGCCCAAGGAAGAGGCATAACAATGGCAGCACCAAAGAAAGGAGCCAAAGCGAAAGGACCCCAGAGGGGCGCGTACTTCAAGGTTGAAGGCGCAACGATCACCACCGCAAAGAAATACTGCCCGCGCTGCGGACCCGGTATCATGATGGCGGATCACAAGGATCGCCTTACCTGCGGCAAGTGCGGATACACCGAATTCAGAAAATAAGTACCAATGCCTGTTTTTGGGCAGATACTCGGGATTGAGGGAACCGCGTGGAACCTCAGTGCCGCTCTTTTTGATCGCGATCTTATCACGCTGGTTTCACGACCCTACGCTCCGGCACACGGGGGTATTCATCCCCGGGAAGCCGCTCAGCACCACGCGTCGGTGATGAAGGAACTGGTCGGTTCGGTACTGAAGGAGCCTGATAAGATTACCGGCATTGCATTCTCTCAGGGTCCCGGGCTCGGCCCCTGCCTGAGGACCGTTGCAACCGCTGCGCGATCCCTCGCCCTTGCTCTTGATGTCCCCCTCATTGGGGTCAATCACTGCGTTGCTCATGTTGAGATCGGGCGTTTCGCAACCGGCTGCCGCGATCCGATCGTCCTGTATGCAAGTGGGGCAAATACCCAGGTAATCGGGTACCTTAACGGCAGGTATCGCATTTTCGGAGAGACACTTGATATCGGGATTGGCAATGCCCTGGATAAATTCGCCCGCTCAAAAAACCTTCCGCACCCGGGCGGGCCTATCATCGAAGCACAGGGTAAACAGGGGCAGTATATCGAACTCCCGTACACTGTGAAAGGAATGGATCTGGCCTTTTCAGGCCTTGTCTCTGCTGCAAAGGACTCAAAGGCGTCCCTGCCGGATGTCTGCTACAGCCTGCAGGAGACCGCGTTTGCCATGTGCGTGGAAGTAACTGAACGGGCGATGTCCCTTGCCGGGAAACACGAAGTGCTGCTAGTCGGTGGTGTCGGGGCAAACCGGCGCCTCCAGGAAATGTTAAGGGTGATGTGTGAGGATCGCGGTGCGCAGTTCTTCGTTCCCGAACAAAAATATCTTGGTGATAACGGCGCGATGATCGCGTACACCGGGAAACTGATGCTGGAGAGCGGCGTGACGACTCCCATAGCATCCTCACAGGTTAATCCTTCCTTCCGCTCGGACGAGGTCGTGGTGACGTGGAAGCATGAATTCCCTCCTGCACTCGTTATGAGTCAACTTGGTGCAGGCACACAAAAACGCGGGGCTGAAGCCATCATTACGTTCCACAACGGCTTTGTTGAGAAGAAGAGAATCTCGAAACGATACCGGGTTGTAGCGCTTGATAAGCGATTGATCGCGGAACGAACACGAGCTGAAGCCCGCCTCATCCATGCAGCCCGCAAGGGTGGAGTACCAACACCCGTTATGCGTGACATCACTGCTGATACCATCCTCATGGAAGAAATCCAGGGGACTCTGCTCACCCATGCCCTGCATGCGTCTATGGTCATGGAAGCCGGCAGGGAGATTGGCAGACTCCACAAAACGGGTATTATGCACGGGGATCTCACGACCAGCAACCTGATCCTGCGAAATGGCGACGGCAAATGCGTACTGATCGATTTCGGGCTTGCGCAGACAACCACCGAGATTGAGAATCGTGGTGTGGATATACATGTGCTTTTCCAGACCCTGGAGAGCACGGCACCTGAACATGCCGATGTACTCAAAGCCGCATTTGTGGAAGGGTATACTGAAACGTTCGATGGCGCTGCTGATGTGATCCATCGCGAACATGAGATCGAACTGAGGGGAAGATACCTGTGAAACTGACAATGGTTACCAGTAATGCGAATAAAGTCGTCGAGGTTGCTGCATTTTTCAAAGGTGCGCTGGAGGTGACGCATGTGGCACTGGAAATCCCGGAGCACCGCTCCGATGATGTAGGTGATATTGCCAAAGGAAAAGCGCAGTATGCCTATGATAAGCTCCGGGCCCCGCTGATTGTTGACGATACCGGTTTTTCCATCGATGCCCTGAACGGGTTTCCCGGGCCCTATGCGGCATATGTCCTGCACACCATCGGCTATCCCGGGATTCTCAAACTAATGGATGGTGAGAAAAACCGGAATGCACATTTTACCACCGCTATTGCATTTGCGGATGAATCCGGTATTCATGTGTTCACCGGAACAATACATGGCAGTATCACGACATCCCCGCAGGGCAATAATGGATTTGGTTATGATCCGATTGTTGATATTAACGGGCGGACCCTTGCAGAGATGTCTCTTGAGGAGAAAAGTGGCATCTCCCACCGGGCCAAAGCCCTGGTCGCCTTCCGTGACTGGTTCTGTGGGAAACATCGATCCGGAAGCAAATAACACAAACGGTTAAGAAGTCTTACAGCTTTGTTATAAGGGCAGACAGGAGTGTATTTCGATGGCAAAATTCCCTGAAGCCGAAGCCCGGTTACTCAATGTGAAGATATGTATGCATTGCAACGCACGCAATGCGATTCGCGCAACCAGCTGCCGCAAATGCGGTTACCAGAACCTGCGCCCCAAGAACAAAGAGCGAAAAGCGTAATTGATATATTCAATATTTTTCTCTCTCTTTTTTGGTTTTCATACCGAAAACAAAAATGTTAAAAAAACCGTGTAAAAGTCACTATGACTTTCATGCACGTTTCGTGAAAAAAAACCGGGTAGTTTTTTGACCGGAATTACGCGCTGTAATACGTTACCCGCTTGCCTTTCTTTGCGTATTCACCCGCAAAGGTCTCGATGTTGCGCTTGTAACCAATCCGGTCAACAAAACCGAGCCCGCGAAGTTTCTCGCGCACCCGCATAACATCAGGTTCATCTGCCCAATCCCGGGTATATACATAGATTACCTTGCGATTGTCCCGTGAGTCCGGGTTGGGTTTTGCCGTGCTCACCTTCGCCGAGATCCCCAGTTCGAGTGCCACGGTTGCGTTGCGAACTTTTGTCCAGGCGCTATCCACCTGATCCGGCTCCTGGAAGATCAGCCACTTGCCTGCGTTCTCGTCTTCAATTGCTTCGGGCGCACTTCCCGGTGCATCCTGAACAATCCAGTACATCTGGGTAGTTTTTGTAGGAAGTACCCCTTCGCCATTGCAGAGGTGCTGGTATATGGTATCAAGATTGGAGAAATGGGATAACATTGCCTCAGCCAGCTGCGGGTATTCTTCCGAGAACTTCTGAAAGATTACCGCGAGATCCGGTTTGAAGTCAATTCCCCCTTCGACAAGCGCATAAAGATATTTATCCTGTGCCTGGAGGCCCCGGTTCAGGAGGTGCTCGAAGATGCCGTATGCCACATCAGCCAGCGCTTCGGGATCGACTTCCGCCATACATACCTTTCCGATGTTACAAAATATAAGCTTGTGTTATTGATTTTTTTACAGAGATGGTTGTCTTTTTTAGCAACAACCGGAAATCTTATTTTTCACACAATTTCACCCAATATCGGGAATACAAAAAAGTTCTTATTCGGGCTGTTTTTTTGCCATAGTCGAATACTTTAAGAGCGCCCCCATCGAAAATATACTAATTATGGAATGGAAACGTGACTGGGGTCTGACAAGCAGGGTCTGGCTGACGATGTTCTTACTGTTCATCCTCTACCTGGTGTTCATGACCGTACTGCTGGCGTTTGGAGCCGGTTACTGGCTGATTGTCCTGTTGGCTGTAGGAATGGGATTAGTCCAGTATTTCTTCTCAGACAAACTGGTGCTCTGGTCAACCGGAGCACGTATCATAGAAGAGGATGAATATCCCGAACTCCACAGGACCGTGGAAAAACTCTGCAAAGAAGCAGATCTCCCAAAGCCAAAGATTGCCATCATGCAAAGCCCGGTGCCAAATGCATTTGCCACCGGCAGGAGCCCGAAACATGCAGTTGTTGCCTGCACGGATTCTATCATGCGGCTGCTCACACGGGATGAACTCGAGGCAGTGCTTGCCCATGAACTGGCGCATGTAAAGAACCGTGATATCCTGACTATGACCATGGCCAGTTTTATCGCGATGATCGCTTCGATGATCATGCAGAGTTTCTTCTTCTCTGCGATATTTGGCGGGAGGGATCGCGAAGGTGGCAGCTGGATTGTTGTCTGGATCGTTTCGATTATAGTGTATGCCGTCAGTACGCTGCTCATCCTGGCACTCTCGAGATATCGCGAGTTCGCAGCTGATCGAGGTAGTGCGCTCATCACGAAGAATCCACGTGCACTCATCTCCGCACTCAATAAGATAAGCGGAAGGATGGATGCAGTACCTCCGGAATATAAGGCCAAAGTCGAAGGTGCAAATGCATTCTTCATCATTCCCGCACTTACGGGCAACTCCATTATGGAGCTCCTCTCCACCCACCCGCCACTCGAAAAGCGGATCGCAAATCTTGAAAAAGTGGAAACGGAGCTTCGCGGATACTAACTCATTTTTTTTTAAATTATTGTATTACCAAATCATTTTTGCCGGAATTGTGCCCGTTTTTGTCTTTTACCAACGCGCGATAAAAGACTTAATTAATATTCTCCGGCATTCAAAAACAGATCATATAAAGTAGGTATCCCCGTGCTATCAGTGCTCCTCATAGATAATGAACCGTCTGTTCTGGAAATGATCACGATCATTTCTGAATTGTCGCATGAGATCTCCGTTGAGACCGCACGATCTGCACATGATGGGCTCAAATTACTTGAGGATAAATCATTTGATGCTATCATCGTTGATTATGACCTGCACGGGATAACCGGCTTTGAGTTTTTAAAAATCATACGCTCGAAAGGTGATACCACCCCCGTTATCCTCTTCACCGCTATCGGACAGGATAACCGGGCAATCGAAACACTGAATAACGGTGCAATATTTTTCCTCAAAAAAGGAGATGACCTGAAGGTTCAGTTCCGAGAACTGGTTACCGTAGTCAGGCAGACCGTGGAGCAGAATTGTGTTGGTCAATCCCTTGGCACAACCCAGAGGATCATATCGGAAATGATCAATTTTACTTCAGATCCGAGTTTTGCCATAGACCCAGATGGCAATGTTGTGGCATGGAATGATTCGATAGCGCAGCTCACGGGTGTTCCTGCCGAAGTCATGGTTGGCAAAGGAGATTTTGCCTATGCTGAACCGTTTTTTGGGACCCGGACGAAGATGCTGGTGGATCTGATTTTTGCTTCGGATGAGGATATCCGGCATTCGAATTACATGCTTATCAGCCGTGTTCCTGATGGGACGATCATTGCCGTAACCCGGGGACAGAAAATGGATGTGGGGGGTTGGACTCTCTGGTCAAAAGCAAAACCCTTCTATGACTGTCATAGAAATATCTTCGCAATCGTCAGCACGGTACGGGATGTTACGGCCACATTCGGGGATGTACCTTTGGGAGAGTATCTGGCTGAAGGGTTTCAACCAGCAGTTCCCTTAGAAAAGACCGCTGATCTATCTTCACCCGTAAAATCAGTGCCGGTAAAAGGTTTGATCAAAAAAATGCTTGGCAGGGCCCTGATCCACTATAAAGAGGGAGTGAACCTGTATGTCCGGGAGAAAGATTTTACCGGAGCTATAGAAGCTTTTGATAAGGCTCTGGCAATCGATGACAAACTTTCCTATGCTTGGAACGACCGCGGCATCTGTTACCGGGAACTGGGAGATAATACCAATGCGCTCAAATCGCACCTGCGGGCTGTCGAACTGGCACCTGATAACACCGAGTATCTCTTTAATCTTGGGGAAACTCTGGAGTTTATCGGAATACTGAACAAAAACAATAAATATCTTGACTCTGCGATCCAGACGTTCATGATGGTAGCAGATCTGCTACCGAACAATGCGGCAGTATGGAACCACCTGGGGATCTGCCACAGGGAGATGGGAAAAGAGATGGAGTCAAAATTCTTTTTTGATCGGGCCAGGGATATTGAGTTCTCTAAAAGGGACACTCCGATCAATCTCAGGCGCAACGAGTTCCTCTGATTCTACACCAGAATTCTGGGGGGTGGGGTGCATACTGCCTGTTACTCCCTCTTTCTTTTCATACGCTTCTTTTTGCGGTTTGCGAGGACTAATATAATGTCCCACACGATGCTGATGCAATGAATCTGCCATGGCGACTGGCCGTAATGCTCGTGTTGATCGTATGTTTAGTTCTCCCGGTGAATGGCCACGTACCGGTCAGTGCTGATGGGAATTACAATATCAGTACCGCGCTTCCTGTGGAAAAACCAACCAAGTCCTATGTCCTCTACGGTCACCTGCATGAAGCGGGGGAGTCCGCGTGGTACCAGCTGCGTATGAACCCGGGCGATCGTCTTGTTGTCTCGCTTATGACTCCCGGGTATAATGCACCCATCCCGGATCTGATCGTTATGAGCCCGGGAACAACTGTTTTCTCTGATGTACTGCACGGACAGGTCAGTGTTCCGGAAGGGTACCAAGCTGAAATTATTAAGGGTGAACTACCCCGAGACGCGGAATACGAGCCATTTAGTCCGGCAGCGATTTTTAAAGTCGCGTCCTACTCAAAGGAGATCACTGCACCGGGATTGTATTATGTTGGCATTGTCAGCCCGGTAAATGAGACCCCGTACAGTATTGCAGTGGGATATGTCGAAGAGTTCACTCCGTCAGAATGGGTGTTCGTTCCTCTCAATGTGATATCCACCCATATCTGGGAGGGACAATCGATCCTTGCACTTCTCTCGCCATTTCTTGCGGTGGTAGTTCTGGGTTTTATCGTGTTCTCAAGGCGCGAGAGCCGCAAGGGGTCACATCTCACCTATTCCTGCTGGCTTGCTACTATCGCCGGCTTGTGCTACCTTGGGGGTGCGGCGATCACGGTGGTGCAGATGGTGCGGGTGATGACCGTTACGGGGCCCGCTTCTTCTGTTGCTGTCACTATTGTCTTTGTCATTATCCCAGTTCTGCTGGGTATCTGGGCACTGCGCCTTGGGCGGATATCATCCGGAAGGACACTGCGGGACCGGGTCTTCCTTGTGTTCATAGCCCTGTTCGGACTGGTGTTCTGGGCAGGACTGGTCGTTGGGCCGGTGCTTGCAATTATTGCGGCGGTAATTCCGAATCGGATAAAATAGTCCAAAGGAAGCTGAATGCCGGACAATGAAAAATAGGTATACCCCTGCCTTACCATTTCTCGTGTGGGTAGGGAGATCCTGCCTTTTCCGGAATAAGAAAAACTCCACTCCTGTTTTGTAAGGGTCCAAATATCCCCCGCAACAGGTTCTGCTGGTAACTGTCCATGACAATCATTAATACAAACGCTCACCAAAATTGTAGAGCACAGTGCATCGATGGTCTAGTGGTATGACTTAGGCCTTCCAAGCCTATAGCCCGGGTTCAATTCCCGGTCGATGCATCGGGGCTCGTGGTCTAGTTGGCTATGACGTCGCCTTCACACGGCGGAGGTCCTGAGTTCGAATCTCAGCGGGCCCATGTATTTTGTGATATTTTACTGACTACGGATGTCTTTATCGGGTGAAACCCTTTATAGTCCTTTTATGAATCCGGTCTTTGTTGACGGGGTTGTTCCCGGACCGAAAGCGGAAGTACTTGCTGCCTGCATCCGTGATGTCTTCCTGAAATCTTCCGATAATCTTGCGTGGCTGTGTGACGGGGACACCGTACTGCTGAAACCTGCGCTCAATTCGCCTGATCCTTATCCTTCGACAACGCATCCGCTCGCGATCCGGGTTATAGCCGGGATGCTCGAGGAGCGCGGCGCAAAGGTCGTAATAGGGGATCAGTCGGGCATCGAGCACGTGCTCCATCACCCCGGGGGCATAATCCACGGGGGTACAACGGCGAATTACGCCCACTCCGGCATGGGCGCAAAGGACGATGCCCGGTTCGTGAGCTTTGAAGACGGGGGATGGGATGAGGGGTTTTATCATCACCAGTCACCGGCCACTTCCTCGTGGCCGGAGGGTTTTTTCATCACCCGGTGGGCCCAGAAAGCTGATCATATTGTCAACCTGCCGCGGGTGAGCACGCACAGCCAGGCGGGAGCAACGCTGGGCTTCAAGTGCCTGGTGGGGATGCTGCGGGAGGACAGCCGGATGGCGTTCCATGCCAACGGTCCGTATAACAACTTCATCATTGATGCGGCAAAGGGAAGTACGCTCAAATCGGTCGATGACGGATCCGGCACCTTTTTCGAGAAGATTGTTGAGATTAGCGATGCTATAAGGGACAAGCTGCGTCTCACCCTGTTTGTTGCTACACTGGCACAGGCCACGTTCGGTCCTGACCATTACGGCGTTCACCTGGGGCCGGTTGGCCTGGGCAGGGCATACCTCATGAATCCCGAACCCGGCCTGGTATTTGCGAGCGCGGACCCGGTGGCAGCTGAGGTGTTTGCGCTTGCCCTGCTTAAGGATATCAAACGATCCGTTCCCTTTTTCCCGCGGCTTACGGAAAGGATTGTCCTGTTCCAGAACCGGAACGTGCAGGATTTTACCGCAATCCCCGTACGGGATCATCCTTACATCCGGCATGCCCTGAATATTGGACTGGGTGAACAGCCGGGTGAGATTATCTATCAGGATGTCCCGGATATGGTGCAGGAAAGTCTGCGAAAATGCCTCGAATAAGAGACGAGTGCTGAAAACCCCGATTTGTTTTTCCCGGGATCTCCACTGGAAATGATGGGGTCAATATAGGTGGATATATTCTCTCAATAGATTGCTCATTCATTGCACATGTGATATCGTGCAGTAGGCACATTTGTTTGTACGGGGACCCCCCTTGAACAATGATCTATGGATGGGGTTTTTCCTTTGGGCAATGTGGGGGGTGGTACCCTGTCTTGCGCAAGAGGGGGGGGTAGGGCAGGCAGGTAACCCCCCCTCACTTTTTTGACAGGATACCACCCCCCTCCGGGATTTTGATGAAGTGTTGTTTGTACCGTCGTCACTCCATGGGAAACAGGGGCTTGGTGTGTGCAAACGGAGGGGGTGGGGGCCTGTCTTGCGCATGACGGGGGGAGGGGGTCCCCCCCTCTTGGTTTGGAGCGGGGGTACCCCTTCTGGAAAAATGCAGAGTGATCTTCCCTGCATAAAAATGTCTGATCGAACTCACCGGGTCCGGTATTTTAAAACCGTTAAATAATCTGAATGTTTGAAGACAATTGCATTTTTCCCGTAATTCTATTCCTTATTCAATGCTCCATATGAATCCTCAGCACCGCCAGCCCGCCCGATGCCGAAGAACTCGCCCGGTCTGCATGGGCCCGGATGAGAAATCCACCGAGCAGGAGCATTGCGGAGGGATCATTGAGGATCTCCTCCTCACCGGGGCGTTTCTCTGGCAAGGGGAGGGGAGTGCCGGTGTACGAGACTTCAGCATCAAGGCTGTACTCATCGAACGAGACTGAAACTGTCACCGGGCCGGAGGTCCGTGCCTCTCCGGTAACGAGTTCGCAGGCCTCGCTCAGCGCCATGGCCATCCGGTGGATCACTTCCCCCCGGGCAGCCCAGGCCTCGCCCTGCCGTTCCATCAGGGTGAAGACCTGGTCCGAGATACTGCCTTTCGGATCGATGGTTGCCGTGATGTGCTTCTTCACACCGATCCGCATTATCAGGTTCAGGATGATGGCAATGACTGTTGTCAGGGAAAGAGCTGAATCAAAGTGCGGGCTGAAGAGCGGGGGAACGCTGGAATACGCCCCGGGGATGAGGTAGACGCTGATCCCGAAGATGAACGAGATCCCGATCACAAAGATCTTCCGGGAGTCCAGCATCCGGGTCGTGATGGTCTGGAAACCCCCGACAATGATGAACCCGGCAACGTAGATGAGTGTCCCTCCTATGACCGGGCCCGGCATGATGAGAAAGACCGTGGCAAGGATCGGGAGGAATGCCAGCACGATCAGGATACCGCCGGTCATGAACCCGATGTACCGGCTCGTTGAACGGGTGGCTATCGAGAGGCCGATGTTTGACGATGACCCGGTCTGTCCCATTCCCCCGAACAGTCCGCCAAGAAACGATGCGATCCCGTCGGCAAAGAGCCCCGACTGGACATTTTTCATGTCGGGTCGTTTCCATTCCGTGTTGTTGATCCGCTGGCAGATCGAGAACTCGCCAACACTTTTTACAAAGGTGACAATCGCTGCAATCCCGAACGGGATGAGGAGCACCGGCTGGAAGGAGAGTCCGAAGTAGCGCGGGTCGGGGAGTGCCACAATTGGCGAGGCGGTGATCTGGGCCAGCGGGTCTGCACCTGCGAGCCCGGTTGCAATGCAGAGCGCGTATCCGACTATCATCCCTATGATCACGGGAAATAAGCGGAACTGCCCCCGGCCCCAGACGGTAACTCCGACCGTGACCGAAAGAGTGATGATCGAGATCGCGGTTACGGTCAGGTTCGGGGATGTGGCCGCACCTGTCATTCCAAAGAATTGCGGCAGGGCATAGGGTACAACCGCAACCCCGAGCATCATGATCACCAGACCCGTCACTTCAACCGGGAAGAGCACGCGGAGCCGCTGGACCACCCGCGAGAGGGCAACCTGCAATACCCCGGAACAGGCGGTCATGCCGCAGAGGAGCGAGAGGCCCCCGGTATGGAGGGCTAGGATCGAAGCAGAGACGTAATTGGGCCCGGCGACCCGGGGAATGAGAAATCCTGAACCAAATTCCGGGTGCTTAATAGCCTGAAAGATCGTGGCAATACCGTTCGCGAGCATCGACATCGAGACAAAGAATGCAGCAGCGCCGGCCTCGAGGCCTGCGGCCCGGGCAACAAGGATCGGGAAGACAAAAGCCGTCGCAACAATCCCCGTGTGCTGCAGGCCGAGCAGGAAGACCTGGGGAAACGGGGGCTTGTCGTCAGCCGCATACTCGAGATCCGCCGGCCGCATAGTACACGAATCGAGGCTGTGTAAATATTAAAGTAGTTCGGAAAAGCACCCGTGGGAAGACCCGGTTGATCTCTCCGCGATCAATATACGATCTCCCGCCCCATATTCCGGCACACAGGAGATTTTCATGCAGATCACCCCCGCTATCCACGCACTCAGGCACCCGTTCCAGGTCCCGGTTGCACCCGGTATCGTTCTCGATCGTTTCGTGTACTCGTACCTCATTGCTGGCGAGACGATCACGCTCATTGATACGGGTGTAGCGGGCTGTGAGAAGACGATCTTCGAATATATCCGGTCCATTGGCCGCGACCCCCGCGAGATCTCGCTCATTGTTCTGACCCATTCCCATCCCGACCATATCGGGGCCGCCCGGGCAATCCGGGAGGCCACCCGGTGCAGTGTGGCGGCACACCCGGCCGAACGGGCGTGGATCCAGGATGTGGAACTTCAGAACCGGGAGCGCCCGGTCCCGGGATTTTCCACGCTGGTTGGGGGGCCGGTTTCAGTTGATTATGATCTTGAAGCGGGTCTCACCATTGATACCGACGGTACGAGAGAATATGATCTTGAGGTTATGCACACGCCGGGTCATTCAGCTGGTTCGGTTGCGCTGTTCATGCCGGGCGATGGTGTGCTCTTCTCCGGAGATGTAATCCCGGTGTCAGGCGATCTCCCGGTGTATGATGATGCAGTTGCATCAGTGCATTCGATCCGACTTCTCCGGTCGGTACGGAGCATCCGTATCCTCCTTTCAGCGTGGGATGAATCCCGGTACGGCGATGATGCATACGCGCAGATGGATCAGGCGCTTGAATATCTTCAGAAGATCCATAAAACCGTGATCGCTTCTGCCGGTAACGGCAATCCCGACTCTCTGGAACTTACGAAAAACGTTGTCGCAGCACTCGGGCTCCCCCCGCAGGCAGTCAACCCGTTGCTCATCCGCACATTTACGGCAAATCTCCGGGCCCGGGATAAGGATATTCTGGCAGATTCCCGCCAATAAAAAGAGGAGATCAAAAAGAAAAGCCCGGTTCTCTTCAGTTGATCCGCAGGATTCTTCCGTCAGTCGTCATGTTGACCGGCCGGGGGAAGGATCCTAAGTAAGAGGCGAGGGTATCGACATCGGACGGCCCTGTCGTAATGAGGGTGCCTTTCGTGAATACCGCGTACCCGTCACCACCGATAGAGAGATAATCCATCATGGCCGCTGTATAGGTCGCTGCCGGATCGAGCGGAACTCCCCCGACACGTACTTCTTGGACCCGGCTTCCGGTTGGCCGTGTTGTATCATAGGTGTACGTCAGCCCGGACACGCCGAGAGGATGCGGGGGCAGCGGTTCCTGCCACTGCCGTTCGAGCGCGTCATGGATCTGCTGTCCGGTCAATTTCATTGAAACAACCGTTCCGGAAAATGGCTGGATGGTGTAGAGGTCGCCCCATGTGGCATTCCCCTGTTTGAGGTCTGACCTCAGGGTCCCGGTCGTGATAAATGCAACATCGGTCTCCATCACCGAGCGCTGGGCATCAGCCAGGAGATCCCCGAGTGCGGATTCCCCGTCAGCATTCTTCTCCCGGGTAATGTCCTGTGCAACTACGGCAACCTGCCGCCCGATTACGGGTGCGACTGCCTGCCCGGCTTTTGAAAGGAGGGTTGCGGTTTCCGGGTCTGGAGTGGTGCCGGGCGGGCTGTCGGCATAGGCAGCAATGATCCGTGCGGATTTGTTCACGATATCCCGGCTGGTGGGATCAAGGGTCAGGTCCACATCGGCATATCCCTTACTGGAACTCCAGGCCTGCGTGACAAGCACCGGTTTTCCGGCAGCATTGGGGAGCCATGCGTTGGTAAATTCATGGGTATGACCTGAGAGGACCACATCCACATCCCCGTCAAGACCGGAAACGATTCCCGTGACCCGTCCGGTCACATTGGCTCCTTCGCGGGTCGTGCCCTCATAGGCATCCTGCTTCCCGCCTTCGTGGAGTAGGATAACGATAGCATGTAACCCCTGCTTCCGGACTTCTGCAACGTACCGGTTGACAGACTCTGTTTCATTGAGGAACTGAACATCATCCGCCCGGTGTGGTGCCAGTCGCTCGGGAGTGGTCATGGTATCAGCCCCGATGAATGCAATGGGTATCCCGCTGATGTTCCGTATTACATAGGGAGGAAAGACAGGAGTGCTGTTCTCTTTCCAGACTACATTGGCGCAGGTATACGATGACCGTGAACCGGAATAGGGATCTGCAATGTGGGTTATTGTGAGATTGCCATTGCCCCCGTTTATCTCCCGCAAAAGTTCGCCGGTGCCCCGGTCAAACTCATGATTACCCGGAGTCGCCACCATGTTACACCCGTATTCTGCCCCCCCGCCCGAGCAGGATGGATTGGCGAATTCATTGAAGAAGAGCAGGCTCGGTTCATCGGAAAGGAGCCCGGACTGTGGCGGCGATGCCCCAACTATATCCCCGGGCAGTGCGATGATGGTGCCATCCGCATCGCTTGATGCCATGGCTGATTTGAGGTAGGATGCCAGTACTGGCGAACCCCCGGCCGGGCGCTTGTTCAGGGTCTGGCCCGGGGGGAGCTGACCGTGGAAATCGTTTACTGCAAGAATTTTTACATGCACAATTGCGCTGGTCTGGGGAGTAAGGGCCGGGGCGGGCAGATACCATGAGAGCAAAACTGGTGCCAGTATAAGGATTGCAAGAATGCAGAGACCTGAAAGAATCTGTACCTTGACCGGTCTGTCATCCTGTCGGGAATCGGGTGCCATTATACCGGATGTTTGGTATGCGATCAGTTAATGGTTGAGTTATCCGTTAAACCGGGTAGAAATAATCGCAATTTCTATGAAATAAGATATAATCAGAACCAGAAAATCAGATAAAACGCTGAGGGGGGGAATTGAACCCCCGAGGCACTTTCGCACCACAGGCTTTCCAGGCCTGCGCCCTACCGCTAGACTACCTCAGCAAAAAGTGTATCCTATCTGTATGCGGGGTATTTTTTTAATGGTATCTCTTTCTCTGGTATTGTGGGGATGGTCTTCTGGCTGGTTTTGAGACCGGTTTTTTTGCCGGTTTTTTCTCGTGTGATACGGGCTTATCGGATTTTGTCCAGCCCCGGGAATAGGTCCCCGGCTTCATAAACACTGACGTAGGTGCTACTACCAGCCCGGTTTCACCCGGCTGAAATGATGACGATGGCACGAGTGCCTTGCCCAGGCAGACAAATTCCCGTTTCTGGGAGAGAACAGCGACGGTCTGGTTCTTTGCGAACTCATCGCGGCTGATCACCCCGACTCCTGCAAGCACCGCGCCCCGGCAGATCGCGTCAATTGCGGTATCGCGCACAATAACGACCGGAAGATCCGGCACTGCGGCATCGACCGACATCACCATGGACTCAAGGGCAGTCCGATCCCCGGCTTCTGCTGCTACGCAGGCATCTTTGAGTTCATGGAGCGTGTGCATGCTCGATTCGTCAAATGAGCCGGAGCGGGAGCGGCGCAGTTCCGCCATATGCCCCCCGACCCCCAGCGCAAATCCCATGTGGTGGCAGAGTGAGCGGATGTAGGTGCCTGCCTCGCAGTGCACCCGGAAGAGGACGAGGCGGCCATCAATGCTGAGGATCTCGAGTTTATGGATCGTGCGGATCCGGAGGTTGCGCTTCACTGCGCTCTTCCGGGGCGGGCGCTGGTAGAGCCTGCCGGTGAACTCCTCTCCCATCTTCTGGATAGATTCAGGGTCAACATCGCCGTGCAACCGCATCAGGCAGATGTACTCCTTGTCGTGCGCAAGGAGCAGCGGGGCCAGGCGCACTGCGTTGCCGAGCATGATGAGGAGTAACCCGGATACCTGCGGGTCGAGCGTACCGGAGTGGCCGACTTCGCACCCGAGCATCTGTCCTACCCATGCAGCGATCTCATGGCTTGACGGGCCCTGTGTTTTGTCCACTACAATGATGCCCGCACCTTTCCACAAGGTCGCCTTCTTTTTGGGTTCAGTCTGCTCAGTTTCCGCTATTGGTAATTCCATGGTATGCACTCCGGTTATTTTTTTAGATAATTATTCAGTGCAGCAAGGGTCCCTTCCAGTGACCCGTCCCCCACGACCGCTGGGATGGTGCCGCCCGTGCGCATGGCAGCAGCGGTAATGTCCCCTATTGCCATGATGAGCAGATCCCTGCGCGGCGTCCACATTGCTTTGGTATATGACATGGCACTGGTAAAGAGAATTGCATCGGCAGTATCAAGATCCAATGTATCTCCCGTGGGTTCAAGCCCGTAACAACGGAACTCGTGGACAATCCCTCCGGCAGCAGTGATTGCATCAATGAGTGCAGGATTAGGAACATCGGCACGGGGGATGCCGATGTGTTTTCCCGCGATCCAGTCGCCGAGATAGGGCACGAAGTCCCGCGAGTAGAATCCCGGGAGCGTCTCACACTTGATTCCTGACTGCTCAAGTTCCTTTGCCGTCTGGGGGCCGATCGCAATCACCCGGGGGACTGTATTGAGCAGGGGGGCAATAATCTTTGCCGGGAGGGCACTGGTGAAGAAGATGCAGTCGAACTCATTGCCGCCTACACCTTTTACAAACTCTGTTATAGCTGATTCGCGCAGTTCCGAGCGGAGCGGGTGGACGCTATAGCAGGCATGCCCGGCCTTTGCACAGCGTGCAGCATCGCTCTTCTCCTTTCCTGCAAGACGGGTAACTGCGATCTTCATTGCGGATTCATGGCCCCTGATTGATACTATCTATATGCATTTCGGTGAATTTATGTTCACTCTCCCGTATCTCTAATAAATGATAGAGATCCTGCTGGGTGTCGTTATTGGTGTGATTCTCGGCACCATCAGCGGGATCATTCCCGGAGTGCATGCCAACACCCTGGCGGGGGTGCTCGTGAGCCTTCAGGTGACGCTCCTTTCGCTGCTCGGGCCGGTTGCGCTTGCCGGGGCTATGTTTGCCGCGCTCATCACCCATACCTTTGTTGACGCGATACCCAGCACATTCCTTGGAATACCGGATGCCGACACCTCGCTTGCGGTACTTCCCGCCCATGCACTCTGTCTTGAGGGCAATGGCGAGGAGGCCGTGCGGATCGCTGCACTCGGGAGCGCCTGTGCTATGGTGATTGCAGTGCCGGTTTCGGTGCTCTGTTTTCTGCTGCTCCCCGCTCTCCAGCCGTATTTCGACTGGTGGATCGGTATCCTGCTGATTGCATCGGTGGGGTATATGATCGTCACCAGCGAGGCACCGGGTTGGGCGTTTGGTATATTCTTAGTATCCGGCCTGCTTGGGGCCTTCTCGCTTCACTATGCATTTCTCGGCTGGCACACGCTGGCCGGGGGAAGTGCAATCCTCATGCCGCTTCTCACCGGGCTGTTCGGTATATCGGTACTCCTTACATCCTCGCAGGGAAAGATGCCGGATCAACAGTTCAAGGGGATACGCATGGAAGACCGGAGTGTTGTAAAATGCTCGGTATTGGGAACGGCCGCCGGAGTTGCAGTTGGATGGCTGCCCGGTCTTTCCACGGCATCGGCAAACGGGGTGCTCGCTTCCGTTATAGGGTACGACAAGGATCGCCGCGCGTATATTCTTGCCACGAATGCGGCAAACACCTCCAATGCCTTCATCGGGCTTGCCGCGCTCTTTGCCCTTTCCAGGATGCGCAATGGCGTGATGGTCGCGCTCTCGGAACTTCCAATGCCCTCGATGAGCGAGCTTACGGTAATTGGCGTGCTTGCGGCCGTTGCTGCGTATGTGATCACCGTTTGGCTCTCACACTATGCGCATCATCTCAACGGGATCGATGCGTGGTTGCTGAACCGATTGGTTATTGCATTCATCATCATTCTCTGTCTCCTCCTCACCGGGCCGTTTGGTGCATTCATTCTGGTTCTTGCGACCGTGCTCGGGCTCGTGCCACATCTTGTGAACGTGCCGAGAATGTACTGCATGGGCGCGATCATGATCCCCGTAATGCTCTATTCGTTTGGCATTGCGGGAATCTGATCCATAGGCCCATAAACCATAATCTGATTTTACCCGGAGGCACCTCTTCGCATCTCTTGGGGTGGCCGGGGTGATCTATGGTTTTATACGGGCTCGCACCCCTTATCTTTGTAATATGCGATCCTACTGGTTCGGGGATGTAGTGGATGGACAGTGTACTCCATCCAGTGGTGATGCACCGGCAAAAGCGGAACGTGTCCGATCGATTCGTACCAGTATGGACCCATTTGTTCCTCTTACCTGGGAAACTGCGGTTGCATGCGGCGCGTGCCGTGATCGTGCGGATTATATTGCAAGACTCCGCGAGGTCTGTTTTGCTGCCGCAGATCACGATATACGCCAGCAGTATTCCGGCAAGGATGCCGAACTGCTCCAGATGGTGAGAACCCTTGACGAGATGGACACAGTCATCAACCTGCTCACCGAACGTGCGGTTGAATGGTTCCAGCTCCGGCACCCGACATTCACCCGGAAGTACCGTAAGACGCCTGCGCATATCCTGGTCAAGAACATCCGCGAGAAAAGCCGGGGTGCACTTTCGTTTGTGGCCGGAGAGATCGAACGTCTTTCTTCCACCCGTACTGAACTTGCAAAAGCGGTATCGGGACGGGCAAATGACGTGATGCCGAATACCAGTGCACTTATCGGGGGACTGGTTGCCGCCCGGCTCATGTCAAATGCCGGGGGACTTGAGGATTTGTCCCGCATGCCGGCCAGTGCTATCCAGGTTCTCGGTGCACGAACTGCCCTGTTTGCCCATCTCCGGACAAAGTCACCCTCTCCCAAGCACGGGATCATCTTCCAGCACCGCCGGGTGCACAATGCGCCCCGGGATTGTCGTGGCAAGGTTGCCCGTGTGCTTGCCGGAAAACTGGCGATTGCCGCCCGGATTGATCACTACCGGGGGGTTGCGGACCCGGAGTTTCTTGAATCAGCCCAGGCACGCATCGATCTGGCCGGCAGTGTTACCGGTAACGTGACCGATAAAACGATAGAAAATCTGGCCGAAAAAGCGACTGATGACGTGACCGGAAAGGAGAATGAATCATGATCTGGATTGGTGATGTGCTGGTTTCGCATGGCGATGGCGGTGTGTACAGTGAACGCATGCTGGGCAAGGCCCGGGTATGGGATCCGTTCCGCAGCAAGCTTTCTGCACTCTATCACAAGGGAACCGGTGTCGAGATCACCAAGGAAACCAGGGTACTCTATCTCGGTGCTGCGAACGGGACTACCGTATCGCACGTGGCAGATTATGCCGACGTAGTGTATTCTGTGGAGTTTGCCCCCCGTCCTATGCAGGATCTCCTGGAGGTGGCCCGGCGCCGCAAAAATATCGTGCCGATTATGGCCGATGCTACCCGCCCGGAACAGTACGCCCCATTGGTCGAGATGGTGGATCTCATCTACCAGGATGTAGCCCAGCCGGATCAGGCAACGATTGCCATCCGGAACTCCGTATTCCTGCGTACCGGGGGGCACCTGATCCTGATGCTCAAGACCCGGAGTGTTGATGTCCGGAAAGAGCCTGATGTGGTCTTCCAGGAGACGGTTGATGCGCTCACATCAGCAGGATTTGTTGTGCAGGAAAGTATCTGGCTTACACCCTACCACCAGGATCATGCGGCGATTGTCTGCACAAAACCGGAGATGTGAGGCGAATGGCTGGCGGTATTCGTTTTGCTTCTGTCGGGGCTCTCTCGGTTCTTGCAATTCTTCTTGTTGTCGGGCTGATCATTATTCTCATCCCGCTCTTTCTTTTGGGAATGATCGGGGCTGCGTTTACCAAGCTGGGTTTTTCCTGGATTTCAGCTATCATTGTAGTCCTGCTGATGCTCTTTGGGAGTTCCGTTAATATCCCGCTGTACCGGATCAAGCGTGACATGGTCCGGGTAGCCCCGGATACAACCGCTGTGTTTGGCTCAGGCTCTCCGTGGCCGGCTGAACCAGTCTGGGAGACGCTCGTGTCGATCAATCTTGGGGGTGCGGTTCTCCCGGTATGCATCTCGCTGTACCTGTTGTACCAAGCAATGTCGATCACAAGTACCTCTCTTCTGGGATCGGTGGGAGTGGGAATTTTGATCGTTGCGCTCATCACCTTTTTCGCCACGCGCCCGGTACCGGGTGTGGGTCTGGCAGTGCCCCTGCTCATACCGGCGCTCACCGCACTTCTTATGGGGATGCTCCTGTTTGGCGGTGCCGGCATATCGGCCACCGTTGTGGCGTTCGTGAGCGGGACTATCGGGACCCTTCTGGGGGGAAATATTGCGCAGCTATACCGTGTGAGGGATCTTGAAGTGCCTGAAATGAGCATTGGCGGGACAGGAACGTTCAGTGCAATTTTTATCTGTTGCATCCTGCCCGCGCTTATCGCGTAACCTTTTTTTTAACCAGCGCAGGTTGGTTTGTAGAAACGATCTGGATAGGCAAGTGTCAGTTTTTAAGAAGACGCGAAAAGAAGTAGCCCGGAGCAGATTCGAACTGCTGTCGGCGGCTCCAGAGGCCACCATGATTGACCGCTACACTACCGGGCTATGTGTCTCATACTTTTTGCTGTTGTAGCTTAATTAAAGTGACGGATAATTGGTACCGATTATATGCTCTGTGCCCGCCCGCACCCCTTGCAAGCGCGGCAGACTTCTTTGACCGGCTCTATAAACTGGCCCTTGCCGCAGAAGGGTTCGATGTCGTGCATGTCCCGGATATAATAGATGTGGGGGACGAGCGAGATGTGGGTGTAGGTTCCGCAGGTGAGGCCGAGCTGATCGGCTATGTGTTTCTGGAGCTGCACGAGTGCATACATGTTAGCCCCGGCAGCGGTGAGCATGTCGTTTGACCGGAAGATAACCCGCATGTGGAGTTTGTTTTCCCGCACTATGCACTGGACGAGCTGGAGGCAGGGGCAGTCATCGAGTTTCTCATCAATGACCGGGTTCCATGTAATGGCAACCGCCCGGCGGGTCTCTGGCTGGGTTCGGAGTTTTTCGACAATATAGGCTATCTGGTCGATATGCACCGGCTGGCCATCTGTGACGAGTCGTTCACCCCAGTCGAAGAGCCTGCCATGATAATCGTACTCAAAGTTGGCTTTGGATCCATGAATAAGGTCCCGGGCGTACTGTTCAACGAACCGCTGCTGAAATTTTGAGTGCGGACTTGTCATCGGTTCGGCAAGCGGTGTATCCACTTGCATGGCAATCTCTTCGAACTCGACAGTGGCTTCGGCATCTTCGGTCCGGAGGACCCACCCTTTCTCCAGGATCATTTTGATAACCTGTTCGTGTGCCCCCCCGATGCTCGGCGCCCGGATGACTCTCATGGGGAAATGTGTGTTTTTGTATATTGTATATGTGTTGAAACGTGTGCTGAATACCTGGGTGGTGGGGTTGAGTCGGTATCTTGTGCTGGTAAGAAATGTGAGGGGTGTATGGCGCACAATATTAATAGTGTGTAATCTGCGGGATGACGATTCCTTTTACAGGATGTAAGAGATTCCGACCAACATACCCGGGAGCATTGGGGTATAGGTTTTTTCTGTGGTTACCGGATGGCTGGTATGGGGAAGGAGTATTTTTTATTCGATCCTTGAATTATATAGCGGATGTGAATATTTTTACATGGGGAATTGCAATATAAAAATATCAGAAAGGCTCTGCGTGTTGTACAATATTTTCTGCAGGATATTCGGCCCACAGAAAAATGTATGTACACAGTTATACATTAACGTATAACTTAAGGTGATTATTACAATGCGCGACATATAACCAATTCACAATGCCGGATGTTAAAATGCATGAACGGGACCGGGTAAGTATGGGACAACGAAATCTTAATTTCTATGCCTTAAATCAAAATCTGTGGCCATTTTGGTTGCAAAAGCCCTCAAAAAAACGACCACAAAGGATATATTAGCTCTTTTACAAATACTGTTCCATATTCCGTCTAATCGGAGTATGGGGCTCGTAGAACTGTTATTCGGCATTTGTCGAAATGGTTCGCGGCTTGAAATGTATGATGTAAACTTTGGAGGAACTAACATATGACTAAGCGATTTACTATTGCACTTGTTGCAGTCGTTCTTTTCGTCCTGATGGTTGTTATGCCGGTATCGGCAGCAACAAGCCCGACGAACGGATCGATCATTAAACAGGGAGCAACTATCTTTATTGGAGAGCAGGGTTTGAACGTAACCCAGGCACTCAATGCAGCATATATGAATTCAACGTCAACACCGTTGACCTACCTTAACCAGTCGCCATTAAACACGACGGTTGGCTGGTGGGCATCAGCAGCAAACATTGACACGTCTTCCCCAACCAAGAGCATTGACCTCGGCACCGGCTTAAGGTACCAGGACATGACTGTTGCACAGGCAGACTTTGTCGGATTCACCGGCAACTGGTACGTGTACAATTCAACTACTACGTCCTCACAGCACCTTGCATTCGTTGTTGCAGACCCGACCCTTTCAATCGCAGTCTGGGACTTCGGCCAGGCAGCTGATGTGACCGGCAAGTCCGTTCCCCAGGGAACGCACCTCGGCTTCCAGATCAACACCAACATGTACTCTGCCCTTGACCGTGCTTACCGCGTCAACTGGGACACTGTAGAGACTGCAGGTCAGCAGACTGACGGTTACATCACCATCAAGGTGAAAGACGCGAACGGTGCAACATACAGCGCACTCAACACAACCGCTTCAGTCGCCACAAGTCTTGTTGGTCAGTACGTCAACACCCAGCCATGGTACTTCGGGACAACCGCAATCTACTGGGATACCCAGGCAACTGACAACAACAACCAGTACTTATACCCGGTTGGCACCTACTCAGCATGGGCAGAATCCACGCTGAACAAGATGAAGGACAACTACAAGAATGCAGGCGCAGACTACACCGGAAAGACAGTTTCTGGCGTCGGCACTATCACCCTCGTCTCTGACTCAGTCAAGATTGAGGCAAACAAGGACTCCGTAGTCCGCAGCAAGACCTTCTCAGTTACCGTTACCGGTAAGCCAAGCGAATCCTACTACATCTGGGTAAAGGGCACCAGCGCCTTAACCAGCGCGTATGACAGCCAGCCCCCCATGATCAATATAAACCAGGAAAAGGTTTATATGGATAGCCAAATAGGGCCCTTTTCAATCGGTGAATACCAGTATGAGAATGGTAATGGAGCCACTATCTACAGTGATGTTGCACAAAATGCAACCGGGACATTCAACCACACTCGCTACTACGGAAGAATTCTGACTTCAACCTCAGGTACCAGGACTATTGAGTTCGTAACCAACAACTGGACCAAGGCACAGAAGTACACTATCCGTGTAGAGAACCGGTTACCGAATTCAACCGCTAACATGGTCTCCACAGCAGCTGGAACTGTCAAGAGCGATGAGGTCGATGTGAAGGTCGAGAAGGGCGCAGTCACCATCGTGGCAGCCGGCGACCAGAGCTACTACCTCGGCGAGGAGATCAAGTTCTCCGGTACCAACACCGAGTCTTACAAGACCTACCTGTTCATTATGGGTCCGAACCTGCCTCCACAGGGTGGTCAGATTCAGGGAATGAACCCACGTGCCGATGATACCGGAAACGCTGGAACACCCGGTGTCCAGAACAACAACGCAGCAACCTTCAAGATGGTTGATGTCAACGGTGACAACACCTGGTCCTGGAAGTGGGGAACTTCAACCGTAGCACTCGATGCAGGCACGTACACTATCTACGCAGTCAGCCAGCCGAACGCCTATGGTTCAGCAACTCTTGCAAATGCAGCCTTTGGAACCGTTTCAATCATCATCAAGAAGCCGTTCATTTCAGCAACTGCATCACAGTCAACTGTTGCACAGGGTGACAGAATCTACATCACCGGTACCGCAGAAGGTCAACCGTCACTTGGTGTAAAGATCTGGATCCTCGGTAAGAACTACCCGACCACTGCATCACAGATCAGAACTGAAACGGTAAACTCTGACGCTTCGTTCAAGTACGAAGTTACTCAGGCAGCTACCAAGAATCTCTACCCCGGCCAGTACTTCGTCGTCGTTCAGCACCCGATGCAGAACAATGTGTTCGATGTTGACACTCAAGCCGGCGCAGCAGCTACCTCTGATGCAGGTAAAACCCTTGTCATGAACAAGCAGCTGAAGGCCGCTGGCGCGACAACCGGATCAAAGGTTTTCACTCTCCTCGGAGCAGGAAGCCTTCAGGGATCCGATGCAGCTGAAGCACTTGTCCAGGGAATCAACGACCCCAACGTCGATGATACCTACACCAAGCTCCAGTTCCTCATCGAGGTACCAGTCATCCGTATCGACCCGATTGGCGACAAGCATGTTGGCGACAAGTTCACCATCACTGCAGCAACCAACCTCGCGGTAGATGACGAAGTCCTCGTTCAGGTCTACTCATCATCATTCAAGCCAACTCAGAAGAGCCAGAGCGGCGAGTTCAGCGGCGCAACTGGTACCGTCAAGGTTACCAAGGGCGACAGCGGCATGAACAAGCTCTCTTTCGATGTTGACTCATCAACATTCAAGCCGGACGAGTACATTGTTACTGAAGAA
>JANYKQ010000062.1 GCA_025358115.1 Methanomicrobiales archaeon
GGTGGTCTCGATACCCGGCAGCAGTTTTTTGTGGCAGATATCCTTTGCCACCCGGTAGGTATTCAGGAGCGTTCCTGCACTGTCAAAGACTACGGCAACGGACATTTGAGCACCCGGTAATAAACTTATATGTACTTCACACTCTCCATTGAATCAATGAAGCTGAATGTTTTCTACTGAAACTGCAGAGAAGATAAAATGCATGGAAATCCGGGGGGCCGGACGGATTGCCCGGGCTGCAGCCGAGGCATTAAAAAACGAAGCCCTGGGATCAAAAGCCACGATCACCGCTGCATTTATTGGTGAGATGGAACGGGCTGCTGCCCTGCTGGTTGCCACCCGGCCGACTGCCGTCTCGCTCCCCAACGCAGTTCATATGGTCATGGCCGGTCTCAACCGGGCAAAAACCGTTGACGAGGCACGGGTAGGAATTGTCCAGCGTGCGGATGCGTTTATCCATTCCTCCCAGCATGCTGTGGAGAAGATCGCAGAGTTCGGCGCCCGGCACATCCGGGATGGCGACACGATCCTTACCCACTGCAACTCCGAAGTGGCGCTCGGGTGCATCATCGAAGCGCACCGGCTCGGAAAGGAGATCGAGGTCTTTGCCACGGAAGTACGTCCGAGAAACCAGGGACTCATCACCATCCGGACCCTCAATGATGCCGGCATTAAGACAAATTTCATCGTGGACTCAGCCGTACGATCATTCATCAGCGACATGGATCTCGTTATCGTTGGCGCGGACGCAGTCACGGTGAACGGTGCGGTGGTGAACAAGATCGGCACCTCGCAGGTTGCCCATGCAGCGTACGAAGCCCGGGTGAATGTGCTCGTGGCGGCTGAGACCTACAAGTTTGCCCCCCGGACAATCCTTGGCGAGGAGATCCAGATCGAGGAACGGCCCGCAGGAGAGGTACTACCGGACGAAATTGCCAGGACCCTGCCCCATGTCACGGTCCGTAACCCGGCGTTCGATGTAACTCCTGCCGAATTTATCGATCTGATCATCACCGAGAAGGGAGCGATTCCCCCGCAGATGGCCTACCTCATTATCCGCGAATATCTTGGCTGGGACATCACTGAGTTCAACTGAAACATGGCGTCCCCTTTTGGAGCCAATGGTGAAGAACGTAGTCTAATACCTGATAAAATATTATGACTTTCAGGATTGAAGACTTACGAACCGATCGTATCGTCCTGCGGGAATTTCGGGAATCCGACGTATGGGAAGGTTCCGATGCTCGGCAGGTATATCGGATTTTTTTGATCTGACAGAGATCACACAAAGCAGTCACGGAACGATAACCAACGAATCCAACCGTGTTTTTCCCCATCTCTCTTAAAAAAATAAATTATGGGAGAGACCATCTATACGCATGCAGGAAGAGAAACCTATAAAAAAGACCGTCCCTTTTTCCCGGCACCAGATCGAGGAGCTCGAAAAGAGGTACCCGACACCGTTCCATATCTACGATGAGGAGGCGATCCGTGCAGCATCGCGACGGCTTTACAAGGCATTCTCGTGGGTAACGGGTCCTGACGGAAAAGAGGGCGGGTTCAAGAACTACTTCGCGGTCAAGGCCCTTCCCAACCCGTACATCCTTCGTGTCCTTCGCGAAGAAGGCCAGGGTGCGGACTGCAGCTCGCTTCCGGAGCTCCAGCTGGCAGAGGCCGTCGGGATAACCGGTGAGGAGATCATGTTCACCTCCAACGATACGCCGGCAGAAGAGTTCGTAAAGGCAAAAAAACTGGGGGCAATCATCAATCTCGACGATATCACCCATATCGACTTTCTGGAAAAGACAGCCGGGATCCCCGGGCTTATCTGTTTCCGGTACAACCCCGGCGAGGAATACAGTCATGGCAACCCGATTATCGGAAACCCGAGCGAAGCCAAATACGGGCTCACGCACGATCAGATCCTCAAAGCGTACAAAATCGCACAGCAGAAGGGTGCAAAGCGTTTCGGCCTGCATGCCATGATCGTGTCCAACCAGCGCAAAGAGGATATCCTTGCCGATGCAGCCCGGCTGCTGTTCAACCTGGCTGTGGAAATCCATGAGCAGACCGGCATCCGGCTTGAGTTTATCAATCTCGGGGGAGGCATCGGCATTCCTTATGCGCCAGCTGATCACCAGGTGAACATCGAGGATTATGCACGTGGCGTGCACGAGGCCTATAAGGAGATCATTGTCAAAAACGGTCTTGCACCGGTACGCATTGTTATGGAAAGCGGCAGGGCAGCAACCGGGCCATACGGCTACCTGGTCTCCCGGGTTCGCCATGTTACGCAAAAGCACCGTGCCTATGTCGGCCTGGACGCATGCATGGCAAATCTCATGCGCCCCGCACTCTATGGAGCCCATCACCAGATTACGGTACTGGGAAAGGAAAACCGTCCCCTGGATCACGTGTACGATGTGACCGGCAGTTTATGCGAGAACAATGACAAGTTCGCTGTCCAGAGGGCACTTCCCAAAGTGGAACCCGGGGATCTCATGGTCATACACGACACCGGAGCGCACGGTCATGCGATGGGATTCAACTACAACGGCAAGCTCCGGTCAGCCGAGTTCCTGTTGCTGGCTGGCGGCAAATTCAAACTTATCCGGAGGGCCGAGACAATAGAGGATTATTTTGCTTCCCTTGACTTTGAAGGGTCGGATTTCGCCGGTCTTGCGCAAAAAAAGCACCCTCTCCCTTTACAGTAAAAGGTAAAAAAAGGATGAGGCCTAGTCCAGGTTAAAACCTGCAATGTCCTTTTTGCAGCGTGTGAACGTTTCTATATCAATACCGAGTGTAATTTAGTCAGCATTGATAGGAAAAATCAGGTGCTTGCGGGAGAAAGGGAAGATAGAGATCCGGATCATATCAGTCATATTCTTTAAGGAAGAGATTTGGATTAGCTAAGAATTGGATCGGAAAACGAGTGATAATTCTTCTGGCGGAAGATGTGAGAGAAGAAGATTAATTGAAACTATGAAGTGGTTGAGAGACTATGAAAAATAAGAATATTGAATTCCCCGTATTCATTGTTTTTGAGTTTGTAAGTGTTATCATTATCGTTATTTTATTATTGCTTCAAGTGGATCACCAAGCGGATCCCGCTCCAAACTCGTTAATATTGGCTCTTTTTACAGTAGGAGCTGCTATAGGGGGAGTAACGGTCGCTTGGCTTATCTATGAACAATTGAAAGCACAACACGACCAATTAAAATTAACGGGTGGCTTTAACGAAGCGCAGGTCATATTACAATTACATGCAGATTTCACTCAAAATAATGATATTAGATATATATATGAGAAATTAGAAGAATCCCGTAACGACGAAAGTGTACATCTTAAAAAAGAGGATAAAACCAAAATATCCGCGTATCTTACTTTTTTTGAAGCGGTTTATTATTTGTTAAACAAAGGGATACTTAAAATTGGACCAGTGAATGATTTATTTGGATATAGATTCTTTTTAGCTGTTCATAACGAGGATGTTCAAAAATTAGAACTAATAAAAGATGCCGGCTATTATGTGGATATTTTTAAACTGCATAAAGAATTGACCGATTATCGAAAAGGTAAAGGAGAGGAGATATTAAATGATGAACACTCTTTAAACAAATAATTCACGGATTATGACCCGTATTTAAGAAAAATAGCGGTAATTTATCAAACCTTTTAATCGCGTTGACCTTTCTTGTTTATTTCATATTTTTAATGTCAATGGTTGTCATGTCACTTTTCACCAAAGACTAAAGTGTTAAGTGACATGGGATCTAAATCCGCAATGACTGAAACCGGTATCCTAAGTCTCTCTGAACCGATGCCTTTATGGAATGACAGAACCCCCAACAGTATGATAGCAGGGCGCCGGGGCGCTTGTGAAACGGCAGGGATTTTGCATGGAGATTCTTTTCACCAAACTGCACGAAAATGGCAATGACTTCATCGTCATCGATGAATGGGAACATGTCGTCATCCCGGATGACATGAAAGCACAGTTCGCCGCGAGCTACTGTGACCGGCGGTTCGGTATCGGCGCCGAAGGGGTGATCTTCCTGAAGCATTCGGAGAAGAGCGATATCCATATGCGACTTTTCCAGCCCGACCAGAGTGAAGCCGGGATGTACGGCAATGGCATCCGCTGCCTGGCAAAATATGCCTTTGATGCCGGGTACGTCAAGGGCACCTGCACGGTCGATACCCTTGCCGGTCCCGTTGGTGTTGACATGGCATACCGTGACGACACCTTCGTTGCCACCATCAGCATGCCCACACCGAAATTCGGTCGGCCGGAGATCCCTGCAAAGGGAGACGGCGAATACAGGGAACACATCGGCGTTTTTGAAGTCTATGCTGCCAATACCGGTGTACCGCACGCCGTGGTGCTGGTGGACGATCTGGAGACGGTGAATGTTGAAGCGCTTGCTCCTCCCGTCCGCCATCACGACTCGTTTACCAAAGGGGCGAACGTGAACTTCGTCCAGAAGACCGGTGACGACAGTATCCGGATCCGCACCTTTGAGCGCGGGGTTGAAGGAGAGACGCTCTCCTGCGGCACCGGGGCTACAGCCTCTGCTGCAGTGGTTCACCACCTTGGGATGATGGGAGATATCGTAAAGGTGGAGACCGGGGGCGGGTCGCTGGTCATTTACCTGCAGGGCGGAACAAAGATGGAAGGCCCGGCCGAGACCGTCTTTTCCGGCACCATCCGGTTCTGATCTTTTTTATTCCGCCTGTTCGCCATCCTTTCCGAGCACGATACCCATCATTGCTGCCAGGGTCATGGTGATCTCAATCTCGGTATCCGACCAGACCCTCTCAGTCCGGGTATCGGAAAACCCGATAAAGCCCCAGTAGACATTCCTGACATGGATCGGGACAATGAGAATTGATAAGACGCCCATCCCGTCAAGCATCTGCCGGATCGGTTCAGGAAACCTGCTCCGGATACCGGTAACCCATGCTCCTGAGGAGAGCCGCTCTGCCCATTCGCGGGAGAATTTGTCCCCGCATGCATGATGGGTTGACGGCGTGGAATCCATCTCTCCTGTCTCTGCAATCCAGTGGAATTTCCGGACGGGTATGTGAGACCGGGAAGGGGAATTGTTCGTATCTTCGTAGATATACGCAATGTCTGCCTTGATCGCTTCACCTATGGTGGCAAGAATGCGGGGAATGGGATCTTTCAGCCGGCCGGTGAGCAGGAAACCCGAGGCGGCTGCAAACCCGTGGAGGAGCCGTTCCCGGTGATGGGCCGTGTCTTCTGCAATTTTGCGCAGCGTGATATCCCGGGTGACATTGTAGAATTCGGACACTTCGCCGGTGAGCGGGTTGGGGATTGCACGGATTGTTGATTCCAGCCAGACCAGGTGCCCGTCATTGTGTACCATGCGATAGACCAGGGTAGCAGAGTCCGTCTCTTTCCGTGTCAGGATATCGTGCATCTCCTGTATGGCAGGAATATCTTCAGGGAAGATAAGATCCAGGACACACCTGCCAATGGCATCTTCCGGCTCATACCCGAGAACTGTTTTTACTGCTGGCGAGATGTAGGTCAGGATGAAACGGGCATCGTGATGATTGATGATATCGATCGAGTTGTCGGCCAGATCGCGGTACATCTGCTCGCTCCGGGTGAGATTTCTCTCGGTAATGGTGCGGCTGCTGACGTCCCGGACAGATATAATATTGGCAGTCCTGCCCTCGTATACGATCCGGTTGCCCAGCACCTCTGCGGTTATCCGGTTTCCTTTTGCGGTGATGCCGGTATAGGTCTGCATGATCGCCTTTCGTTCCGGTCCCATCGTTGCGAAATCCCGCTGTGCATTCTCCAGGGATTCCGGGGCAACAAACCGGAAAACCGGACCTCCCAGTGCCGCTTCCAGGTTGTCAAGCTCGAACAGGGTAAGTGCTGCCTGGTTGGTGGTGAGGACATTGCCGGCAGGATCGGTGATGACAAGTGCATCGAGGGAGCACTCGGCAAGTTGCCGGTACCGCTCTGCACCCACACTGAGCTCCTTTTCCAGCAGTTTGCGTGCGGTGATCTCCCGGGATATGCTGAAGAGCTCCAGGATCTTTCCGGACTGCTCGTCGCGGATCACGTTGGTTGTGGATTCAAACCAGAGGTAATGGCCATCCCGGTGACGGAAGCGGAAGCTGGCGGTGGCCCGGGTGATCCCCTTGCCTATGATACGCTGAATATCGCCGATGACCACGCCAAGATCCTCCGGGTGCACCATCTCAAGCAGGGACCGTCCCAGCACCTCTTCTTCAGAATACCCGAGAACCGGTGTGACGACCGGCGATACATAGGTAAGGACACATTCGGGGGTCTGGCGCGTGATGATATCGAGTGAGTTCTCTGCAAGGAAGCGGTACTTCCGTTCACTCTCCACAAGTCTTTCCTCTGCCTGCTTGCGCTCCGTGATGTTCCGTATCGCTACCATTACGGCGGGTTTGCCTTCAATGAGTGTTCTCACCCCCCTTCCCTCAACTATTACCGATGTGCCGTCCAGCCGGAGCATCTCTAATTCCATGGGGGGGGACAACTCCCCGGCAAGATCTTTTTGGATATTTGCCTTCACGGCATCGCGGGTCTTAGGCTCGATAAAATCGAGGATCGGTTTACCCACCATTTTTTCAGGATCCCGGGCACCAATGATTGCCTGGGCTGCAGGGTTAACGTAGATGATCTCCCCGTCACGGTGAAGGATAACTGCATCCGGCGAGATCTCGATGAGTTTGCGGAACCGCTCCTCGCTCTCGCGCAGATCCTGCTCGGCCCGGGTCCTCTGGGTGATGTCGAGAGCGGTAAAGGTGACACCCCGTGTGGGGTCCGTCATATCGAGGGGTGCAGAACTGAGGAGAATGTCAATAAAACTCCCGTCCTTTTTCTTCCACCGGGTCTGGACCGTACCCGATCCGGTCCGGTCCATCTGTGCGTATTTTTCCCTGCCAACCCGCTCGAACTCTCCCTGTGTCGGGTAGAGTATACGGGCTGACCTGCCGATGAGTTCACCGGCATCATACCCGGTCATCTGGCAGAGGCGGTTATTGACCTCGAGGAGTACCCGCCCCGAGACTACACCGATACCTATGGGTGCTGCGCTGATGATGCTGCGCAACCGCGCTTCGCTCTCCTGCAGGGCCTGCTCGCGATGCCGGAGCTCCGTGAGATCTTCGAGCCGGACCGAGACACCTTTGCGCCCGTCATTGAAGACCGCCGGGGTGACGTAGCAGGAATAGAACCGGTCTCCTTTATTGAGCAGAAGTGTCCCGTGCCATTCTTTCCCCGCGATGCCGTCTTTTAAGATGGTGATGAAGTTTTCCAAAGCGTCCTCGAATACCGGGACTGCGGCAGAATATTCGAAGTTCTTGCCGATGAGATCGGGGGAAGTTACCTTGATCAGGTTCAAAAAAGGCTCATTGGCAAAGACGATGCGCAGGCTGCTGTCCAGCTGCATGACGAGATCGGATGAGATCGAGAGCATTGCCGACTGGGGCATCCGGTGTGAAAGGGCATAGATCTTTGCCATGCCGAAATGGCGCATCTCAACCTGGCCCGAGACCAGCAGGGTTTCGAGATATCGCCCGGCAGTGTTCCGGTTGATACCGATCTTTTTTACCATATCCGTTATACTGAGCCCCTGGGGATTATCCCGTAAAATGTTGAGTATCCTCGTGGTATTTTCCCTGCTCAGTACCATTGGTCTGCAATTATTCGCAGTGTTCTGATATAATGTTTACAATTTATCCCAAATTTTGCAAACAGAAATAAAAAAAGAACAGGATCGGGTGTCACCCGCGATCAGATCTTCGCCGCAATACCCTCTTCCACGATATCGAATTCAAACAATGCCCCTTCGGGCTGGGAGCGGTGTTTGACCAGCCGGGCCCTGCGGCGTCCGGGGATATCCATCTTTTCAATACGGATGATGATCTTTGAGAGATGTTCGAGGGCAAAACCCCCCAGGCCGTACCAGGTGTTCTTGCCGGTATCCATGTACACCTGGTTGGTGATGATGACCGGAATCCCGTAGCGCTTGGCGTACCCCAGCAGGTGAATCATCTGCTTGGTGAGGACCTGGATCGCATCCCGGCCTTTCTCCAGGTCGGTGCGGTAGAGTGCCGTGGCAGAGTCCATGACCAGGAGTCCCACCTTCTGGTTTTTCAAAACTTTTTCTGCTTCTGCGATCATCTGTCCCTGGTGCTCGAAATCGATGGGCTCAAAGAGAAAGAGCCGGTCAGCGAGAGTCTCGGTATCTGCTCCCGCGATCTGCCGGAACCGCTCGATCGAGAACCCTTCGGAATCGATATACACGACCGCGTGACCAGCCCGGAGGGCGGTGACTGCCGCGATCGTGCAGAGCGTGCTCTTCCCGCTCGCCGGTTCGCCATAGAGCTGGGTGACGGTCCGCACTTCAAGCCCCCCGCCCAGCAGTTTGTCAAAGGCCGCATTTCCGCTGCTCTGCTTGTCGGTCTTCATACGTCACCAGTGCCTATGTGCCTGTTGCGCATGGTTTTCCAGCCTGCCTCTTCTACAGCCCGGAGCACATCTTTGACCGGGACAGCCAGCTCGCAGGCCCAGTTGCGTGCCGGATCGAACTCTGCCTTGAGGGTGTAGCATTCACCGTGCATCCACCCGCACTTGACCGGCATCCTGCGTTTCTGTCCTGAGATAGCGACATCGATCTCCTCTATGGTTCGTTCTGCAATGAAGCGGTGAACCGCCGGAATGCAGCGGATACCCAGTGTCCCGAGCTCGCGGGCCATCAGTTCGGCGAGAACGGGACTGGTCTCTTTCATCGATATGACCCGGACCAGGTACCCGGGCCTCCCCTTCTTCATGATCATCGGCATGGCGCTGGCGTCGCGTGCTCCGGCCTCCATGAAGCGGGTGATCGCGTGCGCAATCACTTCTCCGCTCACGTCATCCACATTGGTTTCAAGTACGTCAACGCTGTCTTCCCTCAGATCTCCTGCTGGAGCTGATGGTTCCACGATCATGGCCCGCAGGACATTGGGGGCGTGGTGGGGATCCCGGGTTCCCGCCCCGTAGCCTGCCGAGAGAATGGTGTAAGCGCCGGGAGGGGGAACTGTGAGGGTGGCGAACTCTGCCAGGAGTGCGGCACCGGTGGGCGTGCAGAGTTCTCCTTCATGATTACCCGCACGGGCCGTAAGGCCGGAGGCTTTGAGGATCAGGGCTGTTGCCGGGGCCGGGATGGGGAAGGTTCCGTGTGAACCGGTGGCGGTCCCGTGACCGGTGGTGATGGGCATGACAACGATCCCGTCAACGGCAAGTGAGTGCAGGGCCGTGCAGGCCCCGATGATATCGGCGATCGCGTCATCAGCGCCTACCTCGTGAAAATGGGCATGGGCGCCGTGAACCTCTTCTTCGGCAGCACGAATCCGTTCAAAAACACGGCGGGCCATGGCAAGGGCCGGGGCCGGTACATCCCCGGCAGCGGTATCGATACGCTGCATCACTTCCGGAAATGTCCGGTGGGCCGGGGTGGCATGGGTATCGACTTTCAGGGCCCGGATACCGGCCCGGGTCACGGATGAGATCCCCGGCTCGGCGACCACCGCCCTCATTGCCCGCAGGACCAGTGACCGGTCAGCCCCGCAGTCGAGCAGTGAGGCTGTGATCATGTCGCCTGCCGCGCCGTGGAACGGATCGAAAATGAGGATACGCATTTACAGTACCTATAAATCCCTGCGTATATGACCTTTAAGGTAATGCCTGAAGTGCAATTGAGAGTGGATTCCGCGTACCCCGGCGATCAGGGTGGCGGGAAGGCACGGCTCGATCCCGAGACGATGCTGCTGTTGAAGATCTCCCCCGGGGATCTGGTTGCAATTGAGGGAAAGCGCCGTACCGTGGCGAAGGTCTGGAGGTCGCTGGTTGAGGACTGGAACCAGCGTAAGGTCCGGATCGATAATTTTACCCGGCAGAATGCCGGTGTTGCCATCGGCGATAACGTCAAGGTCATAAAGATCTCTGAAGAAGTCGAGGCCAAACGCATCGTGCTCGCTCCCCCCGAAGATCTTCCCAAGAAGATACCGATAGCAAATAACCCGCACGTGGTCAACGGCCTGATCGATTTCCCCGTGACCCTCAACGATTCCGTACCGATCATGCTGGGGCTTCCCTTTATCCAGCCCCAGATCGTGGCCTTCAAGGTCGTGGAGATCGAGCCCGAAGAAGCCGTCATCATCACCAAGAATACCTCAATAGAGTTCTCGGACAAACCCGCGGCCGGCTTTGAAGGCATCAAGCGGTTCTCGTACGAGGATATCGGCGGCCTGAAAGACGAGCTCCAGCGGCTCCGCGAGACGATCGAGCTCCCGCTCCGGCACCCCGAGCTCTTCCAGAAACTGGGCATCGAACCTCCCAAGGGCGTGCTCCTCTATGGACCGCCGGGCACAGGAAAGACCCTGATCGCAAAGGCGGTTGCAAGCGAGAGCGGGGCGCACTTCATCTCGATTGCCGGCCCCGAGGTCATCTCGAAATATTACGGCGAGAGCGAACAGCGGCTCCGCGAGGTCTTTGAAGAGGCGCGGGAGAATGCTCCTTCGATCATCTTCATCGACGAACTCGACTCCATTGCCCCCCGGCGCGAGGAAGTGACCGGGGAAGTGGAGCGCCGGGTCGTGGCCCAGCTCCTCACCATGATGGACGGGCTCGAGGAACGCGGGCAGGTGGTCGTGATCGGCGCAACGAACCGCGTTGATGCGATCGATGCTGCACTCCGCAGGCCCGGCCGCTTTGACCGGGAGATCGAGATCGGTGTGCCGGGCGAACCGGACCGGATCGATATCCTGAAGATCCACTGCCGGGGTATGCCCCTGTCAGAAGACGTGAGCCTCGATGTTCTCGCCCAGCAGACCCACGGGTTTGTGGGAGCCGACCTTGCAGCGCTTGCCCGTGAGGCAGCCATCCGTGCCCTGCGCCGGTATTTACCGGACCTGGACCTGGATGCCGAGGAGATCCCGCAGGATATTCTCGATACGCTCAAGGTGTACTCCAGCGACTTCCGCAGCGCCCAGCGCGATGTAGGCCCGAGCGCAATGCGCGAAGTGATGCTCGAAGTCTCGCACGTGAAGTGGCAGAACGTAGGAGGCCTTGAATCGGCCAAGACCGAGGTGCGGGAAGCCATAGAGCTCCCGCTCACCGACCGGCAGAAGTTTGAGGATCTCGGCATTGTTCCCCCGCGGGGTATCCTGCTCTATGGTCCGCCGGGAACCGGCAAGACCCTGATTGCAAAGGCAGTTGCGTCCGAGAGCGGGGCGAACTTTATCCCCGTAAGAGGACCCCAACTGCTGTCCAAGTGGGTTGGCGAGAGCGAGCGGGCAGTCCGGGAGGTCTTCAAGAAGGCCCGCCAGGTTGCACCCTCGATCATCTTCTTTGATGAGATCGATGCGCTGGCCCCGGCCCGGGGTTCGAACAGCGATTCGCACGTGAGCGACAATGTGCTCAACCAGATCTTAACCGAGATGGACGGGCTTGAGGATCTCAAGGATGTCGTGGTCATGGGCGCAACGAACCGCCCGGACATTGTTGACCCGGCCCTCCTCCGGGCGGGACGGTTTGACCGGCTCGTGTATATCGGTGAACCGGCGCTTGAGGACCGGAAGAAGATCATCGGTATCCACACACGCTTCATGCCCATCGAAGGTTCGAGCCTTGAAGAGATTGTCGGGCTCTGCGGAAAATACTCGGAAGAGAATCTCGGCGAACTTGTCGAGAAGCTCGGGAAGGACAAGGCCGTTACGGCTGAAGAGATCAAGGCCGCCATCACCCCGGCAGCGGATGATGCAACCGGCGTCTCCTCGGGGGCCCGGCGCAGGAGGCTCATCGAGCTGATTCAGGAGAAGAACCTCACCTTTGCCGATCCCGCCCGGGAGGCCCTGGCGACAACCCTGGCCGGCACCACGGAAGGATTCGTAGGCTCGGACCTTGAATCGGTCTGCCGCGAAGCCGGTATGCTGGCCCTTCGGGACAACCAGACGGTTATTTCACTGAAATACTTCGAGGAGGCACAGAAGAAGGTGCACCCGACGATGAACGAGAATCTCCGGAATTATTACGGCAAGATCCAGCAGCACTTCAAAGGCGGGTTACCCAAACAGGTGCAGCCACCGGAGTATCAGTAAATCTTTTTTTTTAAAAATTTCCATGGCTGATTGTAAAATCCTGATATTTTTTAGCGCGAGAAGAAAAAATTTCGGATTAAAGCAGCCGGCTCTAATCGGGAACGATCATCTATTAAAATCGGCAACAATATTACCGATTCAATATATCAGTAACTGATGCATAGGTGGGGATTGGGTAGAGGGATATTACTGGTCATCTGTTTGTTACTGGTTTTTTCCCAATTCGCCACAGGCTATAAAGTTTCAAGTAGCGCTGTTGAACCGACTGGAGCATTGGTGCCGGGTACACCAGTGCTGGTTTCTATAAAAATTGATTTCCCAACACAGCCGTTGTTCCCTCCATCTCATGACCTCAGGTATACAACCGAACTTGAAAGACCGGAATGGGATCCTGATATTCTTGCAGCAGGTATTGAATACCCCGCCATTATTCAAGGGGGAATGGTCAATTCCCTGTCAGGCTTTGAACTCTCTGATCCGAAAGTGTTCGCAGTCCGTCTACATCTCGAAGGAGTGGCGCCGCTTGTTATCAGAACATCAAATATTACCATCATCAGGATTGAGGAAATTGATGAGCTAGGCCAGGTTGTTGAGGGCTCAACTTTTAATTACGTCACATTTGTTGTTAATACAACTGAATCCACAACTTTGTTTTCGAATAAACTCTCCATCCTTGAGAAAAAACTTGAGATATTCAGATCCCATCTCGATGAAAAATCCGCAATTGGGGTGAACACCACGATGTCTGAGGGGAAATATAACCAGGCACGATCTCTCCTCGATTTCAAATGTTGTAATTCAGGTGGGGGATATTTCGAGCAAATAAACCAATTAAAAATTGCTGATGAGAGTCTCGATGAAGGCGAGCGCCTCCTCGACAAAGCATGGGCGGAGAAGTCTGTGGCTGATACGCAGATTCCGCTGGGCCAAGCTGATCAGATCATCAGCTGGTATAAGGGGAATATGAGTACGGCAAATGATAAGAAGCTCCCCGCGATCATCACCAAGCGGGATCAAGCGGCTGCTACACTATCTGCAGCAAACGATGAGATTGCAAATGGTGATTATGCACAGGCCCGGTCAAAAGCAGCGGAGGCATACCAGGTAGCAAACGAATCTTTTAATGAAGCTCTTACAAGAAAGAATTCATTAAGTGTTTGTTGGGGCTGTAGTCCATTCATCAGCATAACACAATTTGTTATACCTGGAGCCGGTATCGGAGCAATAGTTCTCGTCATCATTGGAATCATCTGGTGGAAGAGACGCTAGGGGCCGGATCTTTTTTTTGGATAGACCGTGGAATTCACATAACGCTCAAAACTTTTTTTAAAATTTTTACAAAAATTTTCCAGAAAAATTATCGCGACTTCTCTTCCTCACTCATCGGCTTCAAAAACGATCCTTCCATTATTCGTCACTGCACTACTACGTTTCCTCATGAATCTTCGGAAGAATAATTCACACCTCTCTGGCAAGGAGTGCCAGACCCAAATCTGATTGTCCATCTGAACCTGGTTATTGACCGTCAAAAAATGGATTTCTCCGACGTGACTTTATCTTCGGCCAACAGTGGCCCTTTCCATCGCCAATCTCACCCCCTATGACCTGAAATGGGGTGGCAGAAAATGCGTTCAACCGGAGCCCGCTAAAGAGCAGGACAAAATCGCTTGCAAACCCGTTATTTTTGAGAAATAATCGATTAAAACCGTATTTTCTGGAGCGGTGGACACCACGTTCATTTGATCCCGGAAACTGGATCTGAAAATGGGCAAACGGAGCCCGCAAAGGGCCCGGAATAGAGCATCTCCGGACCTGAACAATTGCCCGGAGTCCCACCAAATCAGATATGATCCGGACCCCCTGTTCATGCAAATACTCCAGGAGTTTTCGATCAAACAGGGCCTCATTTTCACTCAATCGGAGCCCATTTTAGCGGGATACAAAAATCAAAACCCGCAAAATACCCGGATTAGGGGTTTTTGCGATCGGAGTTTACTCGTTTTTTGGCATGGGAAAATGATCGATATTTATGAGGTTCCTCCCTCAGGGCCTCTCCGGGGCATGGCGGGGCAGAAGGTTTCAGCCTCCATTTTTTTGTAAAATTTTTTGGGACGTCACTGCTCCACTGACCGGTTATTTTCCCAAATGTTTGATGGCCCTCCGGGTATTGATAAAATTTCGAAGGGGGGGGTCACCATCACAAATATCGAGAACAGTTGAAAAAAATTAAAGTTTGAAGAATTTTTTCAATCAAAGTCTGGTTGAAAAATAAAAATCAAATGTCTGCCCGGATTTTTTCAAGCGAGACCATGCATTTTTTACCGTGAAAAACCATCATCTTGTATCGAAACCATGAGATCAGCGGGGGAGATACGGGCAGTCCTGCGGGAGTGCCTGCCGGAAATCCGGGAAAAATATGGCGTAACATCCATTGGCATCTTCGGGTCGTATGCCCGCGGGGAGGCCGCCCCAAAAAGCGATATCGATATCATTGTCGAATTCGATCGGCCAATCGGGTGGGAGCTGGTGGACCTTGCGGATTTCTTAGAGTCCCGCCTCCACCACAAGGTTGACCTTGTCATCCAGCGGTCCCTGCATCCGCTCCTCCGCGACACGATCCTTTCTGAGGTCCAGTACGCATGACCGCCCGGTCCCCCGTATTGTATTTATCCGAGATACTTGCCTCGATGGATAAGATCGAGCGTTACATTGCCGGGATCTCGTAAGAAGAGTTCATCCAAAACGATCAGATGGTGGATGCTGTGGAGCGCAACATCGAAAAGATCGGTGAAGCTGCAGCGGCAATCCCGGACGCGATCCGGGACCGGAATCCTGATGTTCCGTGGAAAACCATTGTGGGCTTAAGAAACAAGGTAATCCATCACTATTTTGCTGTAGATCGTGAAGTGATCTGGCAGATTGCAACAAAGAATATACCGGCAACAAAGGGCAGGATCGCTGAAATCCTCAGGGAATATTCCCGGTAACCGGCTCCGGGTTTTCATCTGTCCAGTCACCCTCGCTTTCTGTCGCAAAGACCGGATCGATTGTTCCGGATTTTTTAAACGCAATTGAGATTGTGATGAAAATTTTTCATCCAGGGTCTGGTGAAAAAATAGCAATCAAAGTCTGCTCAAAAATTTCCCATCAGGATCCGGTTGAGAGATTAAAATCAAAGTCCGGTGAATTTTTTTGAATCGGAGTCTGCTCAAACAATTTCAACCGGGAATAATCTGGAAATCGTATTCCAGCCACACTTCGAATTTCCCGTCGGCATCATATGCCCAGGTCTCAATTTTCAATCAGGGTCCGGTAAAAATTTATGAATCAAAGTCTGCCCGGAATATTTCAATCAAACTCCGGTTGAAAACTCCCAATCAAAGCTTGATGAAAAATTTTTAATCGAAGTCCGCTCAAAAATTTCCCATCAGGATCCGGTTAAAAAATTTGATCAGGGATCGATTGATCCGGATCAGGTTTTTTTAATCCCGATCCTGATCGCGATCCTTTTCCGGCCCTGGTCTTACTGCCTTGCCTTCCCGATCATCAGGATGCACAGGCATCCGAGGACCGCCAGTATCCCCTCGAACCCGGGGGTTTTCTTCCCGCCAAAATCAACCGTAACCGGTTTGACCGTGCCGGCAGTCACCGTGACCGCCTGCTGTTGATCGTCATATCCCTTCAGGGTAACCAGCAGGTTGTGGGTTCCTGCCGGGATATCTTTCATGTTGAGCGGGGTTAACCCCTTGAACTCGCCATCAAGGTACACGTTCGCTCCCACCGGGGTGGATCCGACAGCTATCCCCCCGGTATTATCCGGTGAGGCAGGGGCGACAGAACCCGGAGAGGAAGGTGTGGATTTGACCCTGAGAAACGAGATCATGGATATCTGTGATGTAGCTGAGGGAACTATTGTTTTTAACCAGCAGGATTGATCCCTTGGAACAAAGGTTGCAGCATTGCATGCCGGCTGGTTCAGGCAGTTCTCACTGCAGGATTCCGGTGTTCCGTTATAGCCGGCATTGCCGGGAAACAATGAAGCAAAATCATTCCCATCCCGGTTCACCCCATCCTCCCGTGTCATCGTATCCGCGACAACCGGTGTAATGATCAGCGCAAGTACCAACAAAAAACCGATTACCCATAAGGATGCCCGGGTATTTTTTCCTGTCATGAAACAGTTGTAGGAAATGGTATTAAAATAATGTATCTGTCTGGTTGCCGGAAACTTAATTTTTAAAAAAATCCGGAACATAATACTGGATTTTTCTCATGCGAAACCCGTAAAATATTTCTCGCGTATCATCCGTTCACCGGCATCAGAATTCCGATCATCTCCAGGACCGGTCGCTTCCAAAAAGAAATGAATCATTGTTGGTGTTAATTGTGGTTCGGTTCTGGTGAGAATTCCCTTGTGCGGGAGTGAGTGCATCCGAAAAAAAACTCCTGCCAGAGTTCTCCCGCTTCCCAAACCACGTCAGGCATGACTAAAAGGGAACCGGATCCGGTGCGTGACACGAGAGCGTGCAGCCGAATATGCAGAAGCAGTACCCAAACGGATCTGAAAACGGGGGGTGATCAGCAACACAGGTATCAATGCAATACCAGCAGGCCTCCTCAGGATCTTTGGGTAAATCCCCGGAGGATCCTGCTGCGATAGCACAGGAACTCACCAGCGAGCCCATGAGTGCCAGCAATACTATACATGAGATCAGTTTTTTTACCATAACATTCTCCTTTATCTCCCAAAGGGGGAAATTTTTCTCTGAATAATGACAGCAATGAGTGCAGAAACGGGTGCAGTCATCACGGAAATTTTTAATTTTTTTTGAAATGAGATGGGTGTTACCCGACCCGGTGCCGGGAATTTTCCTGCCGTCACGGGCCGAAGATGTTCGGAGTGCTGTTCACGGTACCATCTTATGGACCGCTTACCTTCCTGCACTAGCTGCGAAATACGCAGTGGCTGCAGGAAAACCTGAAACCCTGGGAGCAGGGTTGTTTTGTCTGCATAATTTACCATTCATCCGGGAGATAATAAAGAAAAGTTTGCTGGAAAATTCCCGGTTGTTTTTTTCCATACCTAAAAAAATGTCTGGACTTTGACGGTGTCTTTACAGGAAAAAAATGTCAGGAATCCCTGTGCCTGCGTGGCAGCCATTCCGTTCCCTCATCCCATATCCGGACATTGGGTGCTTTCGCCCACAGGTACCGGGATTTTAAATTTTTTTGTTCTGGAGAAACGCACCAACAAACCGACATATCGTTACGTAACCCCCCCTGCAAAAAATGATGAGCCTGTAAAAACCTGCCCAACGGGAATACCCACGAGAAGATTTTAGCGCGAATTCCGGGCTTGTAAATTACCCGCCGATCAACAGCGAAAGACAGGGGCAGGAATGCATTTTGCATGAAATGAGCCGGTCAGCCGGTATTGCGGGACTATTGGGCAGATAGTAAAGAGATCCGGTTCGAAAATCCCCGGAACATTTCTTCCTTACCCATAAGAATAAGTGATTCCGCAGGATATCATCCAACAACTGAGTACCTGAATACCCGTTGTGGGAGTCACCCTTCCCAAAAAGACGTGAGTCAAACCTTTATGATTTTGCCAGCCGACAGAAAAAACCGGAATCTGCTGTATCTGAAGAGGGAACTCTGCATTCTGGCCATCCTGCTCCTTGTTGCCGTACTCTGCTGCCCTGCAGCTGCCACCCGCGACGTGAAAGTGGGTCTCACGGAGCTCAGACCCATTCTGTATACCGATGACCAGGGAAAGCCGACCGGATTTTTTGTGGATCTTATCAGCGATGTCGCTGCTCAGGAGGACTGGAATGTCATCTGGGTTCGCGGGTCGCTCTCTGAGAGCTGGGATCGCCTGTCGACCGGGGAGATCGATCTCCTGCCGGGAGTGGCCAGCACACCCGAGCGGGAAAACCGCATTGATTTCAGCCATGAGTCAGCACTTTCCGTATGGTCCCAGGTCTATGCACGCCCCGGGTCCGGCATCAATACGATCCTTGATCTCGAGGGAAAACGGATAGCAATGACCAGGGGAGCGCAAAGCGGGATTGCGTTCCAGGATTATGCGCGGAAGTTCGGCGTCAATGCCACGTACATTGAGAAGAACACTCCGGCGGAGATCTTTTCTGCAACTGCCTCGGGGGAAGCAGATGCCCTTGTTGTCTACAACACGGCCGGCCAGGCAGATGCTGTTACCTACGGCCTTGCTGCAACTCCCGTGATGTTCAATCCAACCCAGTTTGGTTTTGCAGTACGAAAAGGAACGAACAAGGACCTTCTCACCGCCATTGACCAGTACATTGCAAAAGGAAAGGATGATCCCTCGTCAACCTACAGCCAGGCAATGCAGAAGTGGTTTGGGATCAAGTCAAGCCCCGTCATCCCCTTCTGGCTCGTGGGGGGCCTCGTGGCAGTCGCTTTCGTTGCCATCCTCTTTTTCGGGATGAGTTTTTTCCTCCGGCGGGAAGTCCGGCGCAAAACTGCGGAACTGTCGCGGCAGAATGAAGAACTTCGTGCAGCCTACGAGCAGCTCTCCGCAACCGGCCAGGAGCTCAGGACAAAATACCAGGAACTTGGCAGGAGTGATCAGGCGCTCATGCAGGCCAGATCCAAACTCAGCCTGCTCAACACGGTTACGTTCCAGGATATCCAGAACGGGATCTTCTCTCTCTCCGGCTTCATCAGCATTGCATATGAGGCAAAAGAGCTGGATGCGGCACAGGCCAGCCTGAAGAGGTGTGAAGGGATACTCCATTCCCTTTCTGAATCACTCGCATTTGCAAAGAAATACCAGGATCTCGGGATCCAGCAGCACCGGTGGCAGAACGTGAATTATGTCCTGATCACCGCGATCTCCCATCTTGACTTTTCCCGGATCCGGCGGACTGTTGACCTATCGGATCTCGAGATCTATGCAGACCCGCTTCTTGAGGATGTCTTTGTAACGCTGATGGAAAATGTCCTCCAGTGGGGGGCCGGCGCCACGGAAGTAAGCATCCGGTACCGGGAAAACCCGGAGAGTGTCACCATCCTCATCGAGAACAATGGCCCCGGTATCCCGGCCGATCAGAAGGAGAAGATCTTTTCCCGGGAAAATTCGCAGAAAGGGGGATTTAACAGTCTCTTTCTTGCCCGGGAGATTCTTTCGGTCACAAACATTACCATTGTGGAGAATGGCGAGCCCGGAAAAGGCGCCCGGTTCGAAATATCGGTACCAAAAGGGACATACCGGTTTGCAAAAGCAGACGAGTAAATGATACGCGGCAACGTGGTGCCCGGGAGATTTTTTAGTCCAATGTCCGGGAAGGTCTTGCCGTAAGGGGCGGCGAAGTAAAAAATGCAAAGGATGAGGTATCCGGGTGGCTGCGTGACATTGCAATGAAAAAGTAAAAGTCTCTCTCCAGCTCCTCAGAAAATATCGCGGATCAAAAAAAAGTCAAAAAACAAAGGTGAATGAACAATGTTGTACAGAAAAGTGCCCGGCAACGGCGACGAGCTCTCCATCCTTGGATTCGGGTGCATGCGCCTTGCTCTAAATGAGGATGGTTCGATCGATGAAGAACGGGCAACCCGGCAGGTGCGGTATGCGATCGATAACGGTGTAAATTACGTTGATACAGCCTGGCCTTACCACATGGGGCAGAGCGAGCCGTTCGTGGGCCGTGCCCTTGGTGACGGGTACCGTGAGAAAGTAAAACTCGCAACAAAACTCCCCTCCTGGCTTATCGAGAAGCGGGAGGATATGGACACGTTCCTCAATGCCCAGCTGGTGAAACTCAAAACCGATCACATCGACTATTATCTTGTCCATGCCCTTGTCGGCGACCTGTGGGACAAGGTTGAGATGCTGGGTGTGGCGGATTTCCTCACCAAAGCCAAAGCGGACGGCCGCATCAGGAATGCCGGCTTCTCCTTCCACGGTGCCGGGGAGGATTTCAGCCGGATCGTGGACGCATATGACTGGGACTTCTGCCAGATCCAGTACAATTTCCTGGATGAGAAGAACCAGGCCGGTACCGCCGGCCTGGAATATGCAGCCGCAAAAGGTCTCGGTGTCATCATCATGGAGCCCCTCCGGGGAGGGAACCTTACCCGGAATGTTCCTGCTGCTGTAAAAGAGATCTGGGAGCAGGCCCTCACAAAGAGAACTCCAGCGGAATGGGCTCTCCGCTGGGTATGGAACCATCCCGAGGTCACGGGGGTCCTCTCCGGGATGAATGACGAGGCACATGTCAGGGAGAATCTCATGGTGGCAGGACAGGCATATGCAAATTCCCTGACGGAAGCGGAACTGCACCTTGTGAAGAGGGTGGAGAAGAAGTACCGTGAGCTGATGAAAGTGGGCTGTACCGGCTGCCAGTACTGCATGCCCTGCCCGTCCGGGGTAAACATCCCGCTCTGTTTCGAGCATTACAACAACCTGTACTTAGCCGACAATCCCGCCGGGGAAACATTCATGTACGCTGCACGGCTGGGCGGGGCTGTTGCGCTCGGGAAGCCGGAGTTTGCATCCCTGTGCGTGCAATGCGGGCAGTGCGCGGAAATGTGCCCGCAGCACATTGACATCCCGGCAGTTCTCGAATCCGTTGTGCAGGAACTCGAAGGCCCCGATTTTGAGAAGAGGGTTGAGACCGCAAAGCAGATGTTCAGGCAGACTTAAAGCCGCGGGAATGAATCGTTAAAAATAAGTCCAGTTTTTTCAACAATGATGAATTAATTTTTTAAGCATTTTTCTAAAAAAGTCTCTTTTGCGCATTTCCCCGTATCTACAAAAAGATCCGGCAAAAGCCGCGGAAATCCATAAAAAAAAATGAGCAATGCAGCTCCCTGGGCTGCTCACTTGAGCTTTTTCTCGAGCTTCTTGAGCTTCTTCTTGGCCTCTTGGCTACCCGAAGCCGCCTGCTTCGAGAGTTCTTCTGCCTTGGCCTTCTTGACTTGGTTCAGCTTCACTAATTGTTTCTTACTCGTTGGCATACATTCACCTCGCTACGCCTTTCTGGCTGATTCTAGTTAGCTTTTTGCCTTCTTAAAATATCCCTGTATCGTTGTACCAGCCGGTAATAACTTTGAAAAACGAAACACTGACCGGTGATTCTTGTAAAACTTATAAAAACCGTCCTGACTTTTCTGTTTGCCCGGGGGTGCTTTGCCCCGGCCAATGTGGGCCTGATACCCTGTCTTTTAAGGTGATCTTTCCCATCCGCTGTTCGGACCCGTTGTGGATTACCCGGGGTTTGGCCCCTTCCTGATCGCCCTGAAGCTCCTGTGATCCCACGGGAGTTCCAAAAAGAGCATGAATACCGGGCCGGCACTCTCCGGTACAGCGGTACCTGTCCTGTCGCGCGGACAAAGAATCCATTTTATAAAAACGTGAACCGAACCCGGAGAATAGTACGCTGCCACGGGAATTTTTCAGGAGATTTCTAACCCGGGTTACCTTGTTTTTTTTTTAATTTTTAACCATCAATCGTGTGCTATTAAAAAAATCAGACAACTCACTTACGTTTTCCTGGCAGGACCGGCTATCCCGAACAGCACCCGTACCCCCGGGATTCTCCTGAGGATCTCGTAGCAGGCAAAGGTCAGCAGGACACTGAAGATCACAATGACGGCGTACTGCAGTGCCGGAGGGATTGCGAGCATAACCACATAATAGGCAATTGCCACCAGGACTGCCTCGTGAATAATATACACCGGGTACGCTGCCGCACCCATATAGGCGGTGAAGTTGTTCGATATGTCAAGCAGGTGCCTGCCTGCTCCCATGAGGGCAAGAACACCCGTCCATCCGGTTACAACATAAAGAGGGGATTGTCCCCAGAATACTTCGTAATGCCCGAGGGTCAATCCGTATGTCCACAGCACGCCAATTGTCAGGAGAATCCATGCCGCAAGCAGAACAGCCCAGTACTTTTCCAGCCGGGCCTGGACAAGATCCCGGGAAAACAGGTAGTACCCGATGAGGAACATGGCGAAATACGACAGGAGAGAATATCCTGCCACACTGGTGCCGGCAAAGTTCAGGAGCCAGAGCGGAACGAACAAAAGACCGAGAACAAGAAGATTTACCCGGTCGGGATTGAGGGGAAGTCCTGCCGTTCTTTGTCCCAGCAGGATCACCCCTAGTGCCAGCACGGAGATGATGAACAGGAAGAGGAGAAACCAGAGGTGGTCAACGCTGAAATCCCCGGTAATGCCGCTCGGTGGATCCTGGAGGCCGTGAATTGAGCTGAAGAAATGGACAAACGCGCCGGCAAAGTTCCCGGTGTAGCCCGTGTGGAACTTCAGCGCATAGTACGCAATAACAGGGCAGACGAAGACCAGTCCTGCAAGGAACGGAACCAGGAGTTTGGTGACCCGTTCCTTCAGGTACACATCAGGAGAACGCGTCTGTAATGCAAATTTCGTACTCAGTCCAGCAATACAGAAGAGCAGCGGCATGATCCAGGGCTCAATAGTGACCATGAGACCGTGTGCAGCCGGGGACGGGTAGTCCGACAGAACATAATAGCCGTACCACCCGGCGCAGAATACGATTGCAGTGTGAATCGGGAAGAGCAGCAGGATTACGATCCACCGCAGATTGTCGATATAATGCAACCGGACCATGAACTATTCTGTATGGTATTCATGGAAAGAATACTGTTCCGATTTTATTTTAAAAAAACCGGTTTACTGCATGCATGATGCAGAATTAATCAGAATCAATCCGCATGAAAACAAAGGAGAAGATCATCCGGCAATTGTGCCTGATTTTTAAGAATAACCATGAATGGCGTATCCAGAAAAATTATTCCGGCACCATCTCCCGCAGGCACTGCACCAGGTTCTTGTTCTCCCCCGGGAGACGCACTGCCAGCCGGAAATACGCTTTCCCGTCATCAAACCGGCCTGAAAGATCCCGGATGACAATGGATTTCCGGATAAGCAGGTCCGAAACGATCTTGTGCGGATCCGGAACACTATCCGCAAGCTCGATCACCACGAAATTGGCCCGGGACGGGTGGACCCGGTGGACAAACGGGAGCTGCGACAGGAGCGAGATGAACTCCTCCCGGTCCCTGATGGTAGCCGCAAACGATGCTTCCAGCTCATTCCGGTGCTTGAGGATAATCTCTAAGAAAAATTCCGCAATACTGTTGCTGTTCCAGATCGGGATCCTCCGGGAGATGAACGCATTGAACTCCGGGTTTGCGGAATAGATGCACCCGAGCCGTATCCCCGGAACACCCAGGACCTTGCTCAGGCTCTTGAGAACAATGACATTTTCCAAAGGACGCTTCTCCAGCAGGGGAATCATGCCCGGGTCGGCAGCAAAATCAATGAAGGATTCATCGACTACGATTATCTTCTGCGGATTTGCGGCAGCGAAATCAAAGATTTTTTCCGAATCAATGAACGAACCGGTCGGGTTGTTGGGATTGACAAAAACAACCACCCCGCAGTCCCGGGATTTGTTCTCAATTTCCCCGACAGACAGCCTGAAATGATCCGGGTACGAGCTGCAGGTGTCAAACAGCCGGGTATATTCGCCAAAGGTGGGCTCCGGCACCAGGATGCGTTTTTTGCCGAAGAGTTCGGCGAGGATGGGAAAGGCCTGGGAAGCCCCGTTGAGGAGGTTGATCTTCCGGTTATTGCAGAGCATAAAGAATGCAAGTTTCTCGTTCAGTACGGCCTGGGATGAGCCGTAGTTGACCAGGAGCCGGGGCAGGCTGGCGCGGATCTCCGCAATCACGGAAGGGTTGGGGAAGTACATGTTCCGGATAAACCTGAAATCAAGCACATCGTAATTCCAGTAACCCCCGCAGCTGGTATCCAGGATGTGAGAGCGCTCCTTTTCATTGATGATGAACTCCGTGACCCGCAGGTCATTGGGGTCGTCAACCTCGGACCAGCGTTCATTATCAAGAATTTCTGCATGGATATTCTCGCGCTGCATGTAGATCAGGATGCCGAGAACCTGTTCGTAATAGCAGTTGTTATCGATGGCATTCGAGTAAAAGGAGAGGAGCCGGAAGAAGACATTCTTGCAGAACTCCTTCGAGAACCGGTAGATATTGAGGGTCTTGTATTTGCCGGAGAAGTCGAAATCCCCCGTCTGGAGATGCGGGGGAATGATACTGGTGATAACGTCATTATCTACCGTGACAACGGTCCCGTCCATGCCGCTCCGGTACCTGTCTACCAGTGCCACATTCGGGTAGGGCGAGCGGAGGATCTTTTCAAGAACAACATTCTCATAGATGAGATCGGACTCTATCAGGAGGATATCGTCATCAATCTCCACCGAACTTATCGCAAGGTGCAGCGAGTGAATATTGTTCGTTGTTGCATAATGCTCGTTGTGGACAAAGGTAAACCTGCCCTCCGGGTACCGGGAGAGAAGAAACTCCTTAAGTTCTTCCGACAGGTAGCCGGTCACGACAATGATCTCAGTTATGGCATGGTCGTGGAGACTGTCAACAATTCTCTCAATAATCGTTGTACCGCCGATCCGGAGAAGGGTTTTGTGGCAGTCGTCAGTGAGAGGACGCATCCGCCGGCCATATCCTGCTGCAAGGATGATCGCTTTCATGGGTGTTCACTTAAAAACCGGGATAATTTTTCCTGATATCTTTTGCCCGGTATTTTTTTTAGAAATTTCGGGTGCGGGGTGAAGAACAGCCGGCATCCGTGTTTTTCCCGGGCAGACCCGCGTTTTTTGAAAAATACCGGAACCGGTACGCCCGGCCCCCTCTTTCCAGATCGATAGGGGTGTGAGCATTGAACCCGAACGGCTCCTGATTCATCCGGTTTCCGGGATTTTTTATTATGTATTTTGTTCAGTATGAAACCGGCACCAGTGATATCTCATGGGCCTTAATAAACGCTTTTACTGCATCCAGGAAGGCACGGATATCTTCCGGGGAGAGATCCCCCATAATGCTCAGCCTGAAAGATTTCTGCCGGATCTTCCCCGGGTATATGGTAAATCCCCGCTCGTACAGGTAATCGTGCATACGGTCAAAATCAAACTTCGGATCATCCGGTTCCAGGACCGTGAGCAGGATATGGGACTCCAGGTCTTCAGGAAGAAGCAGGGAAAATCCAAGGCCAAGCAATCCCGCCCGGAGGAGTCTCCAGTTCTCCGTGTACCGGGCATACCGGTTCTCGCCCCCTTCAGAAAAAAATTCAGAGAGTGCCTGCTGCAATGCATACACAACCTGGACGGGGGGAGTGAACCGGGTCTGGCCGCTCTTCTCAAAAGAGAGGTACTGGTTGTAGAGATCCAGGTAATAGGACCGTTTCGGGTTGTTTTTTACCTGCTCCAGCGCACTCTTCTTGCAGATAATAAATGCAAGACCCGCCATTCCCTGGATGCACTTGTTCGAGGTCGATAACAGGAAATCTGCCCGGCATTGCCGGATATCGATCGGTATGCCGGCAAAACTCGAGATGGCATCGACAATGAACGTGCACCGGTACTTCTCTGCAAGCTGGCCGATCTCATCGAGCGGGTTGAGTATTCCCGTTGTCGTCTCATGGTGAACCATGGCAATGCAGGAGATGGCCGGATCATTTTTCAGCACGGTCTCAACCCTGCCCGTGTCAATTGCCGTGCCCGCGTCAAACAGGACCGGTACGTACGGGATACCATAGGACTGTGCAATATCGACAAACCGCTCCCCGTACGCACCGTTCACGAGAATGGCAACTTTTTTGTTGCCGGGAACAACGGAGCTGATCGCGGAATCCATCACCGCAGTCCCGGATCCGGAAAAAAGAACGGCGGTATAGGCATCATCGCCTTTCACGATCGCTACGAGATCCCGGCAGATTCCCTGGAGGACCGTTGAAAAATCCCGTTCCCGCGGGCAGATATCCGGTACAACCAGGGCCTGCTTCACCGTATCTGTCGTTGTAGCCGGACCCGGGCTCAAGAGAATAGTGCGTTTCATAAAACCTGTACCTCTTACTTTTTCATTACCACGTTGAACCGGAACCGGCTGTTCCCGTAATGAGGGATATGTTGATCCGAGACGCTGATGCCAAGTCCAGATGCCTCAGCAATTTCACAAAACCATGATCTCGCGAAATACAGGTGGTCAAGGCCCCGGTATCGTTTCTCATACTCTCCCGGGGGGAGCGATGCATGCCGGAATTTTTCGGAGTTCTCCTGCTGTGCCAGATCGGGGATGTCTAAGATGGCAATGGTCTTTTGGGATTTTTCGATCATCATCTCCACAACGGTCCGGGCATATTTCAGGTCCGGGAAATACAAAAAAACCCCGTTTGAAACGACGATGTCATATTTTTTCCGGGTATTCATGCGGGAGGCATCGCCGACAAGAAACGTATGCCGGGCATCCGGCATTGCCACCTGTGCAAAGGATACAAGAGCGGCAGAGTAGTCAAGGCCTCCAACCGGGTGCCCGGCCCGGTACCAGGGCAGCAGGAAGGCACCGCCCCCCATTCCCACCTCAAACAGGGAATCCCCGGGTTGTATTTTGCAGATTTCAGTAACCAAACGGGCATACTCTTCGAAATCGTCTGAAGAAATCCTGCCGGTCCCGGTATCGTACCCGTTCACCCGGAGAAGATCTTCCAGGGTAAGTGGATGGTTGGGATCTGCGGCATTGCAGGACCGGTTCTTCCAGATTTCAGACCAGTCAGTCATGGAACAAAACCTATCGCGTGGACAGGAGCCCGCATCAGTGACACCTGTTTCCGTTCACCTTTTTTAAGGGGATGCATCATGTTAAGCGTATCGTTCTCATGCCTGCACGTCTCTGTTCCCGCTGTTCCTGACCGAATTCTCCTCCGGATGAAACCGGAGATGCGGGATCCCTGGCACCGGAAGAGAAAAGCCCGTCCAGGAGTTCCGCTCTCTTACTGGGAGGATCGGCGCTGCAAAAAATCCATGAACTCTTCTTTTATCTCCCTCAGGGACCGGTCCGGACGGCCGAGGTCTTCCCGCGATCCGGTGCTTATGACAACTTCAAGAAATACCGGCCCGTCATGGTTGCGCAGGCTCTCTAACCGGTTCCTGAGTTCCCCCTCCGTTGCAGCCCGGGCCACGTGGGTATAACCCGACGCCCGGGCGATCTCCGCAAGCCGGATAAAGAAGCCCACCGTGGGCTGCCCGCCAACCGAATCATGGGTTCCGTTGTTCATCACGATATGGACAAAATTTTTCGGGGAGGCATGGCCGATGATGCCCAGGGTGCCCATATGCATGATAACCGATCCGTCCCCGTCAATGCAATAAACGGTCCGGTTCTCGTGTTCAAGAGCAATACCAAGAACAATCGAGGATGCATGCCCCATGGAACCGACAACCGGTAAAAAACCGGGCTGTTTTCCCGGCAGGGACCCCCGGTACTCGAATAATTCCCGCGAAACCTTTCCCGTTGTCGAGACGATGACATCTTCCGGGGCCATCTGATCCACGATGATCTTTAGTGCTTCCTCGCGGGTGAATCCGGGCACATCATGCTCTTTTCCCGGGACAGCCCGGGGCACATAACGGCAGAACGTGTTCTTCCGGGCAACCAGGGCAAAGGGGCTACGGTGCGTTCTCATATATTCGCAGGCATGGTCAATACATTCCCGCATGCCGGCAGGGTCGGGAGAAAGGATCCGGTACGGGATCCCGAGGGTTTGTAAAAGATCAGGGGTGATTCGTCCCTGGGTTGCATGCTGGGGCTCATCAGCAGTACCGGGTTCGCCTCTCCACCCGATCAATAACAGCACGGGAATCCCGTACACACCGGCATCCGCAAGGGAAAGAAGGGGGTTTATGGCATTGCCGAGGCCGGAGTTCTGCATATACACCAGCCCGGGGCGGCCGGCTGCCAGGTAATGCCCCGATGCCAGTGCAACCGCGTTTCCCTCATTTGCCGTAATGATATGCCGGTCCTTCGTGCAGGAATCCGCAAGGTATGCACAGAAATCCTTCAGCAGTGAATCCGGAACCCCGCAGAAGAAATCGATCCCCTGCTCTGCGAGCACGCCAATAAAATCCTGGCTCTCAATCATAGCGCATTCCGGGGATCAGGTGCAGGATCTCTTTTATCGGCATGCAGCCCGGTTCGGACTCCTCAGCCCTTTCATGTTCCAGGATCGATTCCGCAGTCCGGACCATGGCGGGATACGCGCTCCTTATGAGCTGGTTTGCGTAAATGACGATCGTAATCCCGCATGCCCTCAGGTCTTTCTCATAGGTACGGGTGTAGGTTGACGGCACCGCAACCAGGGGAACTTTTTTGGGAAACGACTGGTACCGGGTGCAGAAGGCAAGAATTTCATCCGGATCTGGTTTGTTGCTGTGGATCATGATGCCGTCAGCACCGGCATCGATATAGGCCTGCGCCCGGGTCAGGGCATCCTCGAGTCCGGCCCCGCAGATGAAACTCTCGATCCGGGCGATGATCATGAAGTCCTCGGTGATCTGGCTCTTCTTTCCCATCGTGATCTTGTGGCAGAAATTTTCGATTGTCTCCCGGTGCTGGTGCACGGTATCACCATACAGTGAATTGCGTTTCAGGCCGGTCTTGTCCTCGATGATGATAGCCGAGACACCGAGGCGCTCCAGGGTCCGGGTTGCGTACACAAAATGTTCCGCCATTCCCCCGGTGCCCCCGTCAAAGATGATCGGTTTTGTGGTCACTTCCAGGATCTCGTTCAACGATGAGACCCGGGACGACAGGTCGACACACTCGATATCCGGTTTTCCTTTTGCCGTGGAATCGGCAAGGCTGCTCAGCCAGATGGCATCGAATTCCTTAGGTCCTGCTTCAGACCCGATCGTTGTCCGCTCAACAATCAGGCCGGTCAACCCGTTATGGGCTTCCATGACGCGGACGAATTTTTTTTCGGTGATGATGCGCCGCAGCTGCTTAATCCGCATCTGGGGGGTTGTGCCAATGCTCCGCAGGTGCTCGTGCATCATGGTCGAGGATATGCCGCCGGTATAGGGAATCTCGATGAGTTCCCCGCCCCATTTCGCCAGTACCGCAATCACATCCGCCCGAGTCTGGGACTGGACGCCGCTCTTCCAGTCATCGCCATGGACCACAAAATCCGGCCGGATCGCTTCTAAGTTTTCCGTGTAATCAAGGGTCTTCTGGGGAACAACTAAAGAAACGCCCTTGATATTTTCAACAATGATCCGCCGCTGCTCGTAGGACAGGAGCGGGACGCGTTTATACCCCGCAATCGCCTCATCGGTCAGGAGGCCGACGATAACGGTGCCATGTTTGCGGGCCTCGCTGATGATATTCATGTGACCCGGGTGAACCAGGTCCGTGCTCATCGCAACATATACTTTTTTGTCCATCACCGTTTGCATGTCCGTATCTCACATTATCGGTCAGGTATTTGAAAGCTTTTCCGGCAGGTGGCGGAGATCCCCGCTGCACCACGGAATAACACATGGATGATATTCCCTGCTTCTTATCGCGGGGATTGGTAGAATCCCCGGTCGTGGATCATTCGTCAGAATTTTCATCATCGATTGCATGCAGCATGATGGTCCTGTCCATCCGTTTTGCAACATTGGGCGAATGGGTGATACAGACGATGGTGTGGCCTTTCATCAGGACCAGGAGATCATCGAGGATCTGCTCTTCGGTTACCCGGTCAAGGCCGGAAGTGAATTCATCGACCACGAGCACCTGGGGGTCGCGGATGAGTGCCCGTGCCAGGGCGATGCGCTGCTGCTGGCCCTTTGAGAGCGAGAGTCCTTCGACATTGAGGACCGTGTCGGCCTTCTCTGGCAATGCATCGATGATGGGCCGGATGTGAAGCTGGTCGATTACGGTGTTGAAGGAGAGATCATCGTGCATATGCCATCCCATCTCGATATTGTCCCTCACGCTGAGCCGGAAGAGGTAGGAATCCTGGTTTACATACGAGAAGAACGAGAGATAAAAATGGTGGGGAATGGTGTGGATCTCTTTTCCCCCGAAAAAGATCTCCCCGGAATCGGGATCGCTCAGGCCGAGCAGCATCCGGGCAAACGTGGTCTTCCCAAAACCGCTCGGGGCCATGATCGCAACCTTCTCACCGGTCCGGATGCTGAGATCCAGGTGGTCGAAGATCTTTTTTCCCGAAGGATAGGTAAACGTGACATCCCGGAATTCGATGTCTGCGGAGTCCGGGGTCTCTTCAAGGGTAACGGGGGGCAGCTCTTTCTGCGGACTGGCCGTGAGCAGTTCATTGATGCGTTCGATCGAGGCCATGGTAAAGAGACCCCGGAGGGAGGAGTACGCAATGAACGAGACGTACCGGGAGCAGTAATACATGATCTGGATGAATGCCACCATCACCCCGACCGTGATTCCCGCCACCGCGTAACAGATAAAGACCGAGCCTAAGATGATGGGCATCACGTTGGTGATCCGGGACAGGCGGTCGAGCGTTGACCAGGACGCCTCCCGCACCCACATTGCCCGGACCTGGGATTCACAAAATTCCTTTCCCTTCACCTTGTACCGGTCATAAAACGCCGATTCCTGCTGGTACACCTTGATCTCGGTCTCGCCATGCAGGATATCTAAAATCAGTTCATTCTGGCTGGAGTTCTTCACCTGGGCAGCCCGGGCATTCCGGATGATCGGGCGGTACATGACATAGGCCACGAGAACATGGATTGCCAGGAATATGCAGATGCAGGCGGCAAGGATCCAGTTCAGGTAGTACAGCCAGGCGATGAAGAGTACCGAGATGATGAAGTAAAATACGGAGAAGAGCACGTAATCGTAAAAGAAATCCCCGATCCGGGAGAGATCGTTGGCAAACCGGGTGAGGATGTCAGCTGAATTATACTGGTAAAAGAATGCCGGGTCCTTTGCCAGGATATGGTTGATCAGTTTTTTACTGACGCCATAGACTGCTTTTTCCTTGATGATCACGGCATACCGTATCACCGCGAGGTTCAGGCCGTAGGCAACCAGCAGCGATCCGATGATGACGGCAGAATACCACAGGACAATGGACAGGTCTTTTGCAGGAACCGCGACATCGATCAGCTGCTCGGTCAAGAGCGGGCATATGAAATCCACCAGCGAGACCGCAACACACATGACGAGGAAGAGGGCAACAGACCGTTTCTGGCAGGCCAGTTCGCTTTTGAAAAAGAGAGCAACCTGTACCAGGGAACGGAGAAATTTATCCGGGTTTTTTTCAGGTTGATCGTTCGTTACCATTGTCTCTGGTCCCTCTTTGACGGTACTGGCCGAATATCTCATGGATCGGCCTTGTCCGGAATTACATGTCCTGTTTTTTATGCGTTTCTGCCCGGTACACCGTATATCCGTGTGATATGTAGTTCCGGTTCGTTATTGAAATTTATTTCGTTGCTGCAGGCAGCTGCTCCGGGTTCTCCCACCGGGGAATTCCTCATAAGGGGAAGCCGGATATGGTGCCCATGCTGGCAAAACCACCAGCCCCGGTTGTTCCGGATCGGGTTTTTGGGGGGGACCTCATCGATCTGCGGTATTGATAAAAAAAGTCCGGTAAAAAATGAACTGATTATATTTTTGCTGCTGCAATACCTGCAAGCTGCCGGGTGATCTCGTAATCTGCCGCGGTTCCATTGGTCAGGAAATTCTGGAACACGTCCTTTTTTACAAATACGATCAGGTACATCTGTGTGCTGTCACTTTTATCGGAAACTTTGAGTGCTGCGCTGGAATCCCCGATGGTTGGCAGGAGTAATTCTTCAATGGACAGATTTACATTATTCTCTTCAACCGACCAGTTCTTCCAGCCCTGTATGGTATCAGGCACTATGAGCGTGATATTTTCAGCAGGGTACACAGAGATTGTCTGTTCAATGAATGTTCCGTTGGGGGAGTTCGGCTCATTCTTCTGGTAAACTGCAGAATACCCTTTCTTCCAGCCATGGTCGAGCGCCCAGCCATTCATTTCAGAAACATTTCTTGCGGCTTTTTCTACAAGGATGAAATTCACGGGGATCTCAGATGGCTGTAAGATCATCGCCGAGGGCTCAGCGGTTGACTGGCTTGTGCCCGGTACGGCCGGTGCAGCCGGGGCCTGCGATGTACATCCTGCAATACCTACAGAGAGCATGATGAGGCAGGTCATCAGTATCATGAATGCCAGGGACTGTTTTTTCATGGATATGCATTCACCCGTTTAACGCGATGAATGTTTGCCAGATATGCAAGTCCGTATTTTTTTCGGTCTCCGGTTAAAAACCAAATCAAAGTCTGCTCAATAATTTTTAACCAGGCCCGGTTGAAAGGAGACAGTTCCCGATGCTACCCACTCTTTGGTTCTTAAAAAAAACCGGAGAGATTTTTTGAACCTGACTACCGGTTCAACAATTTTCCCCAAAAAAATCCATAAAAAACAGTTCCCGAAAATATTAATCGTCGAAAGCATTGAGGGGAGGACGGATCCCCGTGACCTTTCACATTTCCCGGTGTTTCGATCTGCAATAGACCACAATCACTCCCTCGTAGCAAGAGTGCGCCGCCGTCCTCGGCTGGGTGATTGGTGTATCGGGAGCTTCATAAATTTTTTGATATGCTGGGCATTTATGCACAGCACAAAATATAATGCAGCCAAAAAATTATCAGGAACCGCGAGACCGGTACTGGCCCCCCTGCTCATTGACAGAACTCTTCTTCACCCGCTCACGAGCATCATAGCGCCAATGAGGATAAGTACCGCGGCAAACACGATCTGTAAATTCCGCCCGGAGAAGGTATGGGCACATCGTACCCCGAACCGGGCGAGCGGAATGGTGGTTGCAGCCAGGATGGCAAAGGTCACGAGATCCACGTAGCCGATCGAGTAAACCGGCAGTCCCGCCACTCCCCAGCCGTTGATGACATATGCAGTCACTGCACCGGCCGATGAGAAGATCAGGCAGGCCGATGATGTGCCAACTGCCTTGTGCATGGAATAGCCAAGGAGCATTACGAGGACCGGTACCAGCAGGACGCCCCCGCCGATCCCCGCAAGACCCGATATGATGCCGATAAAAAAACCAATGGCAATGGAGATCACGGTTGATCCGCGGGGTTCGCAGACCGGGCAGCTGTGGATGTGCCAGACCATGCGGACCGCCATGACGATTATCAGCAGGGCAAAGAATGTCCGGAGAACGATGCCCGGCAGGTGGGAGGCGAGTGTGCCCCCCGCAAGGCCGCCGAAGATCGCAGCAAAGCCCATGGGGATCGCCGCTTTCCAGTCGACCGCTCCGCGACTGTGGTGGGCTAACGCCCCGCTGATCATAGTGGGAATCATCACGGCAAGCGAGGTGCCGAAGGCAAGGCGGGTGGCAAGCGTACTATCCATTCCCCCCAAGAGAGAGAGCCAGTACTGGACCGGTGTCATCAGGAAGCCACCCCCGACCCCGAAGAGCCCGGAGGCTGTACCGGCGGTTATCCCGGTGATGATGAGAGCGGCGAATGAGAGGATCGGGTCCATTAAAGTTCTCCGGAAAAGTGCTGCTGTAGAGTTATTATATTCCGGGTATCAATAGTCTTACCGGGAAGGATCATGGGAAGACCTGCACTGCTCATCATCGATATGCAGAACGATTTCGTACTGGAGGGAAAGCCGTTACGTGTTACCGGAGCCGCTGCCGTAATACCGAAGATCCAGTCTGTGCTTGCCGAATTCCGGCAACGAAACCTGCCGGTCTTTCATATCCTGCGGGTGCACCGGCCGGATGGTTCGGACGTGGAGATCACCCGGCAGGATCTCTTCCGGAAACAGCCCTTTGCCGTTGCCGGCACGCATGGAGCAGCGGTCATCGACGAACTGGTTCCCCTGGCAGGGGAATATGTGCTCACCAAAACCCGGATGAGTGCCTTTATCGGAACTGAACTCGACCTGATGCTCCGGACCCTCGGGGTAACGAACCTGGTGGTCTGCGGTATCCAGACCCCCAACTGCATCCGGACAACCGCCTTTGACGCCATTGCGTACAATTACCCGGTGGTGCTGGTCGGGGATGCAACCGGGGCAGCCTCAGGAGAAGTGCACCTGACAAACATCCGGGATATGCAGAATATCGGCGTTAAGATCATCAAAACGGTGGATGTGAGCGGTCATCTCGATTGACTTCGGGTAAAAAAAAATTACTGGTTCCTGATATAATCCCGGAGCAGCCAGATCCCGACCACGATGACGACACAATAATAGATCGCCGAGACAACCGGCACGAACTGGTCGGAGATCCATGTCCTGATCAGGTCCTGCAGGGTGAAATAGAGCTGGAACGCAGCGATCAGGATGAAAAGTCCGACAATCATATACACGACCCCGAGCCATTCTCTGCCCGGTCTCTTATCTGCTGGTTTTGAATCTTGTGTCACCGTGGCCACCTTGGGAGGGATATACGGGTTTTCCGGCTCCTGCCGGGAGATCTCTTCACCGGTCATCTTCGTCCCCTCCTCAGGTGCACGAGCACGGCAAGGGAACCAAGTGCTACCAACCCAAGCGGTGCAGCAAAGCCCGGGGCTTTCATCGTCGTGTAGGGTACCGGGGACATCCCTGCCGGACCTGAGTCCTGGACAAACTTCGAAGTCTCGATCTGCTTTGTCACAAACTGGGTGTTCCTGTCCACCTGCATACCCGGCCGGAGCCGGACATTCCCCTCGCCCCGTTTGACGATCGTCTCGTTCTTCCAGACCAGCACTTCAACAACATAATTGTACTGGTCGGGGACCGAGAGGGTGACGCTCGACACTCTCGTTGCATCCGGCCGGATACTCTCAACTGAGGCCCGCTGCTTGTCCGCGAGCAGCCGGGCATCTTCTTCCTTGGCCTTCACTTCGATCTCGAACGGTCCGCTTGCTGCACGGTTATCGTTGGTAAAATAGACATCGGTCTGGATGTCCACGCGGTCTCCGGACACTTTCTTTACCAGGAAGTCGATGTCGGAGATCGCAAGGCCGGTCTCCTGGTTGTCGGGAGTAAGCCGCTCAAGGTTATATGCGGTGATCTCCCCCTGTCCCTTGCGCTGGCCGTTTTCAAAGACAGTGCTCACCAGGCGGTAGGAACCTTTCCGGGGGAGGACGAGGGTCTGGGAGATCGACCCGGAACCCCGTATGCCGAGATATCCGGCATCGCCGGTCTGTTCGGCCACCACGAGACCACTTCCGGTATCATAGGCCCTGAGCTGGACACGGGAGATTCCGGAGGATACCCCGTAGGTGTTCTGTACGTCGGTAGTTACGTTTAAGGTGACATCGGCCCCCGTCACACTCTGGGCGCCGACGGTGATGCTGGATACGGTGACCCCGCTCTCCCTGAGGCAGCCGGCGCTCAGGACCAGCACCGTAAGGCAGAGGAGCAGCACGACCGGCAGTGCGGTGTGGATACGTTTGTTGACCATGAATTCTCTCCAAAACAGTATTATTCGTTGTTATTTATGCACGATCATTTTATTTCACAATCGCAACGTTGACCCGCGCTGGTGTTTACCGGGAAGGGCAGGTACATCAGTTCAACCCAACTGATTTGAGGAGCCCTGGCTAAAAAACCGAACCATTCATTACGGAACAAATGAATTTCGTTGCTATGAAAGAGCATTTTCAAGATCAAGCCATTCTGCGACCCTGCCTTCTCCTTCTTATTCTTATTTCCCTCTCCTGTATCCTCCCCGTATCCGCTCTTCCACCCTTACCGGTTGCAAATTTTACTGCAGACCCGCAGGAGGGTTCCGCCCAGGAGCCGGTCCAGTTCACCGATACCTCAACGGGAACCCCTGAATCCTGGCACTGGGATTTTGGCGACGGGACCGGTTCGACACTCCAAAACCCCCGTCATACCTACCCGTACCTGGGAGTGTACAAAGTATCACTGACCGTTGCGAATGCAGCCGGTAATACCTCCCTGTCAAAAGAGATTTACATGGCTGACAGCGGGACCCGGGTCCCGACCACCATACCGCTACCCGGCCTGCCTTCGAAGACACCGGCTCCACAATCCCCGCCGGGTCTGATGGTTGCGCTGGCAGCCCCCCTCATCGTTCTTTTCCTCTGGCCGGAAAGACGGTGAATTCGGCCGGGTAACCCGGCAGGGGAATTCCCCTCCCCCTTCATTACCGGGAATGGTTCTCTCTTAAAAAAAGTCCATGTGGAGGGGGTGAACCCCATGCAGAAGTCCGATGAGAAATGATTTCGCGAGGGGGTAAAAACGAAAACGGTCCTGTGGATTTTCTTGAGGAAAACAATTTCCCCGGAAAAAAGATGTAAAAAAAAGAACCGGAATACCGTCAATCGGTATCGTTATTCACAATAGATATCGTTGGCCCATTCCTCGATGACCCGCTTCGGCGGCTTACCCCGTCCGCCACCCCGGGACTGCCGGGGCGGGGCTGCGCTCCGGTCCGCTTCAGTCTCTTCATCATCCAGGCTGAGCTCTTTTGACGCCGGGGTTTTCTCAGCCGGCTTCTCTTCCGGGCGCGGGGCCGGTTGCCGGTAGTTGTGCTGCTGCGGCCTGCGGCCATGATGCCGGGGTCCCTCTCTCCGGGGATTCTGGGTGTTTGGTGTTGTGGGGGACGGTTGTGGATTGGGGGTATCTTCAGCCATACGTGTCAGGACAGATAATACGGGATTGGTTACAGAAATAGTTTGCCCTACCCCTGTTACAGGCAGAATTATTTCCGGAAAAAATTCAATACCGTTGATCCATCTCATACCGGGCCGGCTGGATTCCCGGAGATGCACGTATGAATGGCGGGTATCCCCCAGCCCGTATTCACCAACCTGCTCCGGTCATTCAGGGAACTCGAAAAAAACAACAGGAGTTTTTCATGAAATGCGGGAATTTTTTTTACCATGGATTGCGGTTGACAAACGCGATGTCCGGACCCGGATAATGCACACCTAAATACCCTAACGTCTTATTTTGTTGCACCAGAAGTTTGTCCGGTCAACCATGTCGAACGTCACCACCCTGCTGGATGCAAAGAGTGTCCCCGAGGCCAAGGCAGCCCTCATCTGCCCCTCCCGCAACGAGGTCTACAGCTACGGGAAACTCCGCAGCGAGATGAACCGGATCGGCCAGGGACTCTCAAACCTTGAGGTGAAAAAAGGTGACCGGGTCTGTATCTATCTCGACAGTTCACCCGAGTATCTGATCAGTTACTTTGCAATCTGGCGGATTGGTGCGGTTGCCGTCCCGACCAACAGCGTGTACCGGGGAGAGGAGCTGCTGCACGCGATCAACAATGCCGGCGCCGTAGCGATCATCACCGATGGACAGGGTATCGGGGTTGTTGCCGGTATACGGGCACAATCCCCCACGCTGGTTCACATCATCTGCACCTCAGGTTCCTGCTCAGGATCGGTTGCCTGGTCCTCATTTCCCCCGGCTCCCGTGACCATGCGGGCAGTAAACTGTGCACCCGATGATCTCTGCCATATCCAGTATACGGCCGGCACCACCGGCAAACCCAAAGGAGCAATGCTCTCGCACGGCAACTGGATGACCGCACTCGATGCCGAGCGCGAAGCCCTCCGGATGCGCCCGGACGATGTGTATCTCGGGATCTACCCGATGGGCCATGTCGGGCTCTCGTGGAGCCTGGCAATGCTCCGCGCCGGCGGCACTAATGTGGTTATGGAACGTTTCGAGCTGGGTCTGTATCTTGAACTTGCCGAGAAATACCGCGTCACGGTTCTGGCCGGCATGCCCCCGGTCATTCACTCTCTCAACACCGCCCCGCCCGGCACCGAGAAGCATCTCGGGGATGTCCGGGTGATCATATCCGGAGGAGGACAACTCCTCCCGGTGGTCTGGGAGGCCTTTGACAACCGGTATCACATCCCGGTTGCCAATTCATACGGGCTCTCAGAAACGATCGTGATCGGTTCCGGTACCACGACCCTGCCCGAGTACCCGCACCTGACCCGGAATTACCGGAGCGTTGGCGTTGCCGTCGGGTATACCGAAGTAAAGATTGTGGATGCCGGAGATCCGGAGACGGAGATGCCCTGTGCAGAAACCGGTGAGATCGCGCTCCGCGGCCCCTCGGTCGCCCAGGGCTACTGGCGGATGCCGGAAGCAACTGCCGAAGTATTCCGGCACGACGGCTGGTTCCTGACCGGGGATATCGGCTACCTGGATGCAGAAGGCATCCTGTTCATCACCGACCGGAAGAAAGACATGATCATCATGTCGGGCTGGAAGGTGTACCCGACAGAAGTCGAGAACGTGATCATCCGCCACCCGGCAGTTGCCGATGTCGCTGTCTTTGGGGTGCCGGATGAGCGGAAAGGCGAGATCCCGGTTGCCGCGGTGGTGCTCATGCCCGGAGCAACCCTCACCGATTCCCAGCTCGAAACCTACTGCCGGGATCATCTTGCCGGGTACAAGATCCCGCGAAGACTCGTGATCGTGGACTCACTGCCCCGCGTCCATGGATGGAAGTTATTGCGCAGGGACCTCCGGCAAAAGTTCGGCGGATCTGGCTTGTAATGCCATTTGGCGGGATATTCTGCGACAAAATCCTGCGGGCCCCCACAAACCTTTTAAGGCGGCTGTAAATAATATTAGCCGGTACAACCTCTATGGACACAAGAAGCCGCATACAGGACGTTCCCGCGAGCGGGAAAGTCAAGAAGCGGACCACCGGCATCGTGGGGCTCAACCTGCTCCTTGATGGTGGTTTTCCTGAGGGGACCCTCATCATGATCTACGGGACTCCGGTTGCCGGCGTTGATCTTTCGGCAAAGCAGTTCTGGCAGGCTGAAGGGGGAGAAGAGGGCACCTACCTTATCAATGAGGGGGATGTTGAAGTCGGAATGATCGATGCCCTCGATCTCCATCCCGAGATGTACATCCCCCAGATGGCGGGTGGCCGGATCGTTGTGGATTCGCTCTCGACTATCATCATCAAGTACGGGATTGACGAAGCCCTCAAATTCTTAAAAAAGGCCCGTGAAGAGATGAGAAAACGCGGTGCGAACCTGCTTTTTATCGTTTACACTGGTATCCACACCCCCATGGAGATGACGAGGATCATGCGGGCATCCGATCTCGTCATCGAATTCAAGACCGATATTCACCAGGCCGATATCGAGCGGACACTCGCAGTGCATAAAATAAAGGACGCAGCAGCACCCCAGAGGTTGCTCCCGTTTATCATCACCGATAAGGGAATCGAAGCCTCGACCACATCGCGGGTCGTGTAATTCCTGCCGGCAAAATGTCTTGCCATATTCTTTTCTTTTTACCTGCCGGGCACGTCAGGTAGTGTTCCGGTACCGGATTGCAAATGAAGCCTGATTCAGCCGGTTCAGGAAATTTATTCAGAATAAAAACATATATTCGCAGATAAGGACGATATTTATAGTCAACAAAAAATGATCTATACTCCCATTCCGACTACCAACATCATGCAAATGGAGAAATATACTCCCGATCAGCTGCTCAGCATATTTGAGACCTGCTTAAAGACGGGATCTTTGAAGGCTCAGCATGGCCTGCTGTATGATGCCTGGGCAACCCTTTTTTCCAAACTGTACCTGACCCCGGAGGAGCTGATAGACTCCATGGAGAACGGGGAACACCGTCTTGGGGTGGAGAACGAGCAAATCCTCCGCGAATTTATCAAGGCCGACTGTGCCACCCGGGGGATTTTTGTCCTGAATGTAATAAAAAAAGGCGGGATGATGGACCGGGCGGCGCTCATCATGATCGCGGATCTTACCGACCTCGCAGGGTTCGAGCATGAACGATCAACCGGGCTCCACATGCTGGTCACCGCCTGCGACAAACGCGTGAGACCGGCGCTGATAAAAAAGGCCGGGAAAGAACTGCTTTCCAACGTGTACGACTACCGGGATATACCTGCCCTTTTTGTCGTGCTTGGCTTAAGCGATCTGAGTGTGGCTGACCTTGACGCAATTGAAAAGGTGTTCTCGAAAGAAGATCTCCGGCAGGTCATGTCGCGAAGAAGAATGGGAAGGAACGCCCTCGAAGTATTTTATGAGTTCTCTCCCGGGATAAGGCAGTATGGTTCCCGGGACCGGAATGTGTTCAGTATCAACCCTGCCATAAAGACGACGAACATGGAAGAGGATGGTGCTGTGCAGGGCGGTGCCCCGGTTAAGCTGAATAACGTTTCAGCCCCGGCAAAGGCTGCCGCCGGCGAAAAAATGGAACCGGATACCGCGGGCACACCCGGTACCGCCACCCGGAGCATCCCGGCAAAGCCCGTCCCGTACCCCATTACCAAGAAACAGAAAGTCATGATCGTTGATGATGACGAGATTATCCGGAATCTCCTGCAGCTTCGGCTGAAAATGCTTGGCTATGAAACATGTGCCATGGCAGAGTCCGGTGAAGAGGCGGTGAAACTCTCGGAGACAACGAAACCCGATCTGGTCTTCATGGATATCATGATGCCCGGAAAAATGGACGGGATTCACGCGGCCCGGTTAATTAAAGCCAATTCCAATGCACAAATTATCTTTTTCACGGGTCACAGCGATCAGGAGATCCTCGATCGGGCAAAGGAAGTCGGGCCCGCGGGATTTATTGTGAAACCCTTCACGGATACGGATCTCCGCGTTACCCTTAATTTCCTGAAATGAAAATTCCGGTAATTTTTTCCTGAACAACCAATCCGGTTTACGCTCATCCCGGGAAGGGGTAGTCCTTATCGATAACCGTGTACTGGTTGCCCGAGGTCATCGTTACCCTGACGATTACGCGATCGGTCCTGGTCGTGCCCATCAGGGTTACACTCGTCCCCATGCCGGGATTATTCCGGATGCCCTGTTCGGTAACGCAGTCGGACCGGATGACCGTGACTACCATGCTCTGGACCATGCCAAGACCCTGGCCGCCATTGAAGCTCGTGGTGATGGTCGGGTTCTCGGTGATCGTGTTGCGGTCCACGGAGATGCTGACTGATTCGTACGCCGGGACTTCCTGCGTGGGCCCGGGGGTCAGTGAGCAGGATTGTGCGGGTGGCTGGGATGGTGCCGGTGGGATCGTAGAGACTGGCAGAGGTGTTGTGGTCACCGGGACGGGCAGGGGTGCCGGTTGTGAACATCCTGCGGCAAGGATACAGAGAATAAGGGTGAAGGGGAGGAGGAATTGGATAGCACGCTTCATAGCAGAGAATGTCTGCGGTTCGAAGATAAAATCTTCTTCCCGTATGTTGTCGCGGTACGAAGACGATGGCCGGGAATTGTGTTAATTTTTTGGCTCTGTTGAAATCCTCTAAAAATAGTGGGGGTCAAGGGGATGCTCCCCTTGGGTTGCTTCCCCCTCTGGGGGAGAGAGGGGGTCACCCTCCAAATGGCCTATAAGAGAAAGTGAA
>JANYKQ010000082.1 GCA_025358115.1 Methanomicrobiales archaeon
CCGGATATCAAGCTCACCTTCCATAACGCCGGTCATATCCTTGGCTCTGCCATTGCGCACTTCCATATCGGCGACGGGATGTACAACATCGCCTTTACCGGCGATTTCAATTACGCCAAGAGCCGTCTCTTTAACCCGGCCATCAACCAGTTCCCCCGTCTCGAAGCACTCTTCATGGAAAGTACCTATGGAGGCAGCAACGACTTCCAGCAGCCACGGACCGATGCCGAGGCAAAGCTGTACGAAACGATCAACACGGTCATAGAACGGGGGGGCAAGATCATCATCCCGGCATTCTCGGTCGGGCGTTCCCAGGAAGTGATGCTGGCACTGGAAGAGGGTATGCGTCTTGACAAGATTCCCAAGGTGAAGATCTACCTGGACGGTATGATCCGCGAGGCAACGGCGATTCACACCTGCTATCCGGAATACCTGAATACGGAGCTGAGAAACCTGATCTTCCGCGAAGGCATGAACCCGTTCCTGGCCGAATGCTTCCAGCAGGTGGACTCGCAGGAACTCCGCGAGAAGGTCATCAACGGGGATCCCTGCGTGATCATTACCACAAGCGGTATGCTCAACGGCGGCCCGGTGATGGAATATCTCTTGAACCTTGCACAGGATGAGAAAAATGCCCTCATCTTTGTCGGGTACCAGGCTGACGGGACCTATGGCCGTCGCATCCAGAAAGGCTGGCGCGAGGTGCCGATGGGACGCAAAGGGACCATCACCATCAACCTTGAGATCATCACGGTCGACGGGTTCTCAGGTCACTCGGACCGCCGGCAGCTGATGAATTATATCGGGCAGATCCAGCCCCGCCCGGAAAAGATCTTCTGCATTCATGGCGATGAAAACAATACAATCGATCTGGCGAGTTCCATATACAAACGGTACCATATCGAGACGCACTCGCCCATGAACCTTGAGACATACCGCATGGTCTAGATAAAAAGGCGACCATGAGAACCCGGCTCACTCTTTTTTTCGGCGTCTTTATCGTAATGGCACTCTCGAATGCCATCGTTCCCGTGCTGCCATCGTTTGCCGACAGTTCTTCCCTCCAGGGAGCTATCTATGCAGCATATTTCCTGGGAGCCGTAGTCAGCACCCTTCCTGCCGGTATCCTGTCTGACCGGATCGGGCGTGTTCCCCTCATCCGGCTCGGTCTTATCGTCACAGTAATAAGTGGCATTGCCCTCTGCGGGATTTCATCTCCTTATCTTGTGCTGGCATTCCGTTTTACTGAAGGGATCGGGGCAGGATGTTTTGTTGCCGCGGCAATGTCACTGGTCAATTCAATGCCGGTTCATGAACGGATGAGCGGGTATTTCATGGCAATGCTCAATGCCGGGCTCGTGACCGGTCTCATTGCAGCGGGCTGGCTGAGCATGTTCTTCCACATTCCGGCCATGGGGGTACTGCTCTTCACTGGATTATCGCTCATCCCCGCTTGTGCCAGTGCATTCATGCAGGAATCACCCCTTGTCGCACGGAGCAATGATATCGGACTCATCCTGCCCATGATAGGAAAGTATCGCTGGCTTTGGTATTCTTCGGTAATTATTGTCGGCATCACCGGTGTTGCTATCTCATTATACCCAAAGTTTTCGGGTATGTCTTCAGATTATGTCGGGATCTGGATTGCCCTGATGAGCGTCTCGACAATCATCGCCGTCCTCATCGCCTCAAGGCTGAAACTTCAACCGGTCCCCGTCATCCGCTGGTCAGCAGTCCTGATGATTTTAGGCGTCCTTCTCACATTTTATTCCCCGCTGGGATTTATTGTGATAGGGGCACTGGCAGGAATTGTCATGATCGCCCAGATGGGATTTCTTGCCGCAATTGAGGCCCCACAGGGGTTTGCCATGGGACTCTTCTCAACAACCAGCTATCTTGGTATGGCAACACTCCCGTTCATTGCCGGGCTGGTTGCTGATACGTTTGGTTTCTTTCCGGCATTTTGCACGGCTGCATTCTGTGCAGTCACCGTAGCTCTCACGATTGGCTTTTGTGCCTGCCGGGAACCGGTGCTCAGGTGAGATACATTAAACCGGTTCCCGAGTCCGTAATCAACCGGCACGGGGGAGCATGAAAAGAGAGACTTTTTTTTATTCACAGGCTCTGTTGAAAAACCTCTAAAAAGAGGGGGGTCAAGGGGATGCTCCCCTTGGGCTACCTCCCCCTCTGGGGGAGAGAGGGGGTCACCATCCAAACAGTCAATAAGAGTAAGCGAATCACAGGAAATTAGATTTCAACCGAGCCGATTTACGGTGAAAATGAATACATTCATCTGCGATTAAGGGAAATTTCGTCATGGAATTATGAGATCAAAAACAATTATCCTGATCATTCTTTTTGCCGTCCTCGCAATTCCTGCCGTGCATGCTGAGGATGCCCTGGAATGGTATTCAAAGGGGCAGGACGCCGCAACGGCGGGAAACTATGCCCTTGCCCTTACCTATTACGATAACTCCCTGGCACTGGATAAGAATTTTGCCGCAGCAATGTCAGGGAAAGCCGTCTGCCTGAACAAACTGGGAATGTACAATGATGCCGTAACCCTGTCAGAACAGGCGCTTTCCTTCAGGTCCGCGGACCCGGTTGCACTGAATGAACGGGCATACGGCCTGCTCAAACTCGGGAGATATGAAGAATCAGCTGCCGCGTATGACAAGTTATTCAGGGTTCAGAATAACCGGCTTGACGCCTACTGCAACCAGGGATTTGCCTATCTCCAGCTGGAGAAGTATGATGCAGCGGTCATTCCCTATGATCACTGCACTGCCATGGACCCCGCGAATTTTATGTCATGGAACTACCGGGGACTCGCATACATGGGAAGCCAGAAGTATGACCTGGCACTCAGCTCATTTAACCGGGCAACCGGCGTTACGGTAACCAACGCAACAATCTGGAACAACAAGGGACTTGCCTATGTTCAACTCGGAAAAACCCAGGATGCAGCGGAATGTTTCAGGAAAGCTCTGGGCATAGATCCCAATTATGCTGATGCAAAGAAGAACCGGGACAACATGGTAGGCAAGCTCCAGATCGTAAACATCTCCGGCACTATCACGCCGGTTGTTACCATAAGCCGGATAGGAACGTTTTACACGACGGCGACTCCGGTACCGATGCCCAGCGAAATTACTCCGGTTACCCCGGTGATGACACCCGAAATTACCACGTTTGCAACAACTTCGGTACCAAAGAAAACAACCTATTCACCGGTATCCCCGGTTACCGCCTTTGGTGCAGTGCTTGTTGTCTGCGGGATTATGGGAGCTCTTAACCGGCTGAAAAAATAATTTTTTTTACCTGAGTATTTTACGAATAATTTGTCATAACAGCCTGGTACACAAGGGAGGCTTTTTCCAGCGAATCTATCGGGGTTCGTTCATTTACCGCATGCAGGCTTGGGATCTCACCGGGACCATACTCTATCACCTTAAACCCGGCAGCACGGAGATGACGGGCATCACTTGCAGCCCATTGTACTATGGGAAATACCTCTCCGCCATATATGTTCTTCACCGCATCACAGGTTATGGCTACCAGTGGGGAGGCCGGATCAGTGATTGAGGGGCTGTGGGTTTCTGAAGAAACTATTCGTCCATGAATGGCATGTGCCTGTAGAGACGCAATGAGTTCGGGAATGGAACATCCCCAGGGAACCCTGAGTTCCAGTTCGAGTGCGCAGTGCTGGGCAACCACGTTGGCTTTCTCCCCACCCCTGATGATACCCGGGTTGAACGTAAGTCTTTTTAAGACATCACGGACTCCTGCAATGCCAAATTCCTGGCTGAGCACGGCAGAAGACTGCTTGATGATCTCATTGAGCGAAGGATCAACAGCGTACTCTGTTTTATTCAGCTCCCTGACATGGTCAAGCAGGGTCATGACTTCCATGATTGCGCTGGTGCCTACGGCAGGGTACAGCGACCCATGGGCAGGTGTGCCGGAAAATTCCATATCCAGCCGGCAAAGTCCCTTCTGGCCAATGCAGGGATGCCTCCGGGGGGTGGGTTCGGCTACGAGACAGTCACAGGGGATAAGGGCCTTATCTGCCAGGAGCCGGCGGATGCCGTTCTCTCCCCCGGTCTCTTCATCACAGACAAAGGCAAGTGTTGCCGGGATCTCCTGATTTTTGTTCACCAGCGCTTCACAGGCTGCAAGAATGGATGCACAGCCACCTTTCATATCCGTAGCACCGCGCCCGTGCACAAATTCATTATCAATGATACCGGAGAACGGGGGATAAGTCCAGCCCGAATCCAGGGCAGGCACCACATCCACATGACCGCAGAAGAGGAGTCGCGGGGGTTTGCCCTTCCCGGTTGTGACAAGGTTGCACATCCCCCCTGCATTTCCGGAGATCAAGGAACGGATGCCAATACCCGTAAGAAAAGAACGGATATATTCAATAACCGCATCCGTGCGCCCGGGAGGGTTTTCACTATGGATTTGGACCAGATCTGCACAGATACGGCTGACATCTCTCATGGGGGGCACCAGATGATTATTGCTGGGAGGAATAGGTTACGAATAAGGTTGAAAGTGAGTTATCATTGTACAGGCTTTTTAAGAAATCCTGGTCAAAAAATTCGTCAATAAGGGTATAAAAAAAATCCGCCGGGACGGCCGTTTTACTGTTGGGATCAGGCACAATCCGGAAACTCCGGTAGCTGGCCGGGTTTTCTGTGTCATAGATCATCTGCCACAAGGATGGTAATGCTGCAAATTTCTGGGGGTGGCTCTCCCTGAGCCAGTTGATAAAACCTTTAAATTTCGTCCGATCCCCTTTCTTCTCTTCATCCACGCGCCACCGGAGATATTCCCCGCCCATGATATTTTTCGGGGATTCGTAATGATACGCATAGATGCTTGCGGTATAGTCAATATGGGCCAATGCGTCGATAAAGAAAAAATAGAGCGTCTTATTGAAACTCCCGGTGTCATGGAGCATGAGTGATTTCTCATACAGGTGGTTGAGAACTCCCAGGTATTCGTTATCATCCTGCATAGCAACAGGTTCGTTACGGCATTGTAAATATATTCCCGTAAGCCACCTGCAGCAAACGGGAAAAAATATTAAAAAACATTGAACGGGTTATTTGTAGAACGGTTCCCGGAGCGAGACTGCTTTCCGGAAAAGTTCCTCGAGTTCCACCCCGCTCTTTCCGCGGATGTCAATATGATTGTCCGTGCGCAGGAGACAGGGTTTGAGTTTGCCGTCAGAGGTCACCCGGAGGCGGTTACAGAATGCACAGAACTCGGTGTTGTGCAGCGGGCGGACAACTTCCACCTCGGCCCCGTCAAGACAGTATTTCTTCCGGTGGTGCATCCTCCGGGTGATGATCTGTTTCGAACGGGCTGCGAGGGCATCTTCAACCCCGTTGAGATCCCCATGGTTGGTGCATTCGTTGAAGTGCATGAGCTCGATGAGCTGGAGCACCAGGTTCCGGTTACCCCGGACAAATGCGAGGAAGTCATCGATCTCATGATCGTTTATCCCCGCCAGGACAACCATGTTCAGTTTTACCGGAGTCAGACCCGTTTCAACTGCCGCATTAATGCCTTCGAGCACATCATCGAGCTTGTCCGTGCCGGTGATCTTTTTGTATGTTTCATGGTCCAGGCTGTCGATACTGACATTCACCCTGCGTAAACCCGCTGCCTTGAGATCGGCAGCAAGCCCGGCAAGACAGGTCCCATTGGTGGTGATCGAGGATTCCATGCCGGCAGGAACTGACTGGATAATCTCCAGAAGATCGGGACGGAGCATGGGCTCGCCACCGGTAAATTTTACACTGCGGATCCCGATCTTTTCTGCAACGCGTAATATTTCAGCAATTTCAGCAGCGGAGAGTGGCTCTTCCGGCTTTTTCTCCCCTTCCCGGTGGCAGTAGATACAGGCCAGGTTACACTTCGGTGTAAGACTGATCCGCAGGTTGCTCACCGGGCGATTGAAGGGGTCTTTTAAGGTCATGGAACTGCGGGGCCTATGAAATTCTTTGCAACGATGTAGAGCTCGGTGCTCCCTTTCCGGGTGGATTTGGTCATGCAGGTCTTGACAGCATAGAAATTCAGCTTGCATTTGGCATAAAAACCCGGAAAGTCTGATCCCTGGAATGATTTTACCGCAAAATTGCCACCAGGTTTTAAGACTTTGCAGGCAAATGCGAGTGCCTGTTCGTTCAGGTCGATAATCCGGGCCTGATCGTAACTCTTGTGCCCGGAGAGTTTTGGTGATGCATCGCAAAGAACGATATTGACGACTTCGAGTTTCTCTTTGACCATTGCTACAACCGCAGGATCATTGATATCGCCTTCGATTGTTTCGATACCGTCAAGTTCGGCAATCGGGTTGAGATCAATGCCGATAATACGTGCATCCGTAAGTGTCCGCTCAATCTGGAGCCAGCTTCCCGGCGCTGCACCCAGGTCGACAATATTGTCATCCCTTCGTATGATCCCAAATTTTGCCTGGATTTCCATGAGCTTGAAGGCTGCCCGCGAACGGTAGCCCTCATTTTTTGCCCGCAGATATGTCTTATCCTGTCCCCATTGTGAACCCATTGTCTTAATCGTTCCCCTAAATTGTCCGGGTTAAACCCAAAATGCTATAATTAATATGACGATATACTGTATAACATAATGTGTTAAGGGGTATGCAATGTTAAAAGCTACGATTGATGCAGATATTTTCAAGGAATTCATCGATGCGATCTCGGCACTCATCCCGGAATGCCGGCTGCATACAGACGAACATGGGATATCCACGCGAGCTGTAGATACCGCTAATGTTGCGATGATTGGCCTTACGCTCAAGAAAGAAGCGTTCGATTCGTTCAGTGCAACAGAAAGCCAGATTGGCATTGACATATCCAAGATGAAGAACATCTTTGGCATGGCCGGGAAGGGCGACTTAATCAGCCTTGAACTCGGGGACAATGCCCAGAAGATGTCGGTTTCAGTGCATGGGTACCATTACTCCATTACGCTCCTTGACGTGAATACGATACGAAAGGACCCCAATCCCCCGACCATCAACCTTCCGGGCAAGATCGTGATTGCCGGCGATGACTTTAACAACGCCATGAAAGCTGCAGCAGTCATTTCTGATAAGATCGCTCTCGGGATCAATCCCAAGGACCAGACCTTTTACCTGGTTGCTGAAGGAGATACCGATCACATCCGGCGCGAGTTCTCAAAAGATGAGCTCAAATCGCTCACACCGGTTGAGGCGCGATCGCTCTTCTCTTTGGATTACTTGAAAGATATGGGAAAAGTCATGGCCAAGGCTGCCGAGGTTGAGATCTTCCTTGGTATCGATCACCCGGTCAGGTTCTCGTTTGACATTGCCGCAGGCAACGGCCATGTCGAATACCTCCTCGCACCCCGGATCGAGGCCGATTGATGGAATATTCCCCATCTGCAAAGGAACTTTCCCGTTTTCCCTTTTTAAAAAAATCCCAGGATCATATCAAGAGTCGCTTTTCTTCCCTGGACTTCCTTTTTACTGATCCGAAAGGAGCAGCCCTGGTTGAACGCGCACTTTCGCGGATCCAGGAAGCAATCACCGTAAAAAAAACATTTACCCCGGAAATTTCCGGTTCCGCCGATGATGAAATTGCCGGGTATGCACTTTCCCGGATCATTGTATCCTGCGTTCATGACAAAACGCTCATCGACCGGCTTACGCGGTACGAAGCAGACCGGGCGTATTATTTCCTGGTAAATGAGGAGGAATGGAACCAGAATTTCCAGGAAGGGGAAGGCGAGTACTCCCGCCTGTGTATTGCCATTGCCCAGGAACTGGGAATCCAGATCACAAAAGACCGCATCCCCCTTGTGGATTATGTTGAACTGGTGGCCCCCCTGCACCAGGACCGGTTCAACCTGGTGAACCGGCGGCTTGAACACGGGTTTGTGGAAATTAAAAAAGATGAACGCTACGAGTTACTCAGGGAACGTATCCGGGTCCTCCTGCGCAGGGATCTCCCGCATAAAGTCCCCTCTTCACTGTGCGAAAAACTCGCTCCCGGCGTTGCCCAGCTCAAAAAAGTGTACCAGGAAAAGATGCTCCAGCAGTTCGGGGCCGTAGAAGAGAGTTCATTTCCCCCCTGCATCCAGGCACTTGTCACGGCACTTACGGCGGGTGTAAACCTTACGCATGCCGGCCGCTTTGCCCTCACGACATTTCTCCATACGATCGGGATGGATGCCAATGCCATCGGCCAGCTCTATGCCCGGTCTCCGGATTTCGATCTGGAAAAGACCATGTACCAGGTTGAACATATTACCGGCAGGGGCGGTTCAGGAACCGAATATAATACTCCGGCCTGTGCAGCCATGCGCACCACCGGGCTTTGCATCCACCCGGACGCCCTGTGCGAAAAGGTCAGCCACCCGCTCAGTTATTACACGGCAAAAAAGAGAGAGCAGAAAACTGCTGGGAAAAAATCTTAAAAAAAATACTTCCTTGTTCAACCTACGCGATCTTATCGTTGACAAGATATCCTGCGCCGGAAAGAACGAGAATAAAGATAATTATTGCTGCAATATAGGCGATACCTGCTGTCATAACCATGGGCAGTACAGCAAGCAGTGCAATCAGGATTAAAAATGCGATCACACCAATGATCACATCGAGAAGTCTGGCATCCATTGGTAATTTTTTCGTTGCGGAAGAATATAGGCTTATCCGATTATGCCTTCTTCCAGCAGGCAGGGGGGCAAAAAGACATCATTATGTCACACTACAGCCATTGGAATAATCATGAAAGATCCGGTACAGGAAAGAAATGAAGTACTTTACCGGCTCAATCTTGCAGTCTCCCACCTTGAAGCATCAATGAATGCACGGCTCATCCCTGATGGGGGAGCCTCACTGGTATACGCGATAAAAGGAGCACGGGATAATGAAGGAGTTGCCGCAGTTCCGGGCGGGATGGTGCTCCGCGGGGGGAAGGTAACTGCCGGAGGGATATGCGCGTTTGGTGCCGATGAACCCTGCGCGCGGATCATCCTTACCGCCATGAAGGCTGATCCGCTGATACGGTGTGCTGCGACGATCGGTTTTTCAGAAAACGTGCTTGGCGTGTTTGAAGCTATGCTTCTTGAATGCACCCCCATTGACCGCACACACAAAGCCCCGCCAATCAGCACCATGGACTGGGGTATTGCAGCCTGCTGCACCGACGGTGTTCCGGACGTTATTTATGATACGGGCGGGGATAAAAAACCCGGAATTTTGTATCTTTTTGGCGAGGAACCACTCGTCGTTGCAAACAATATCATTATCTGTTCCAACCGCATTTTAAGTATAGAACTTTGAGGAATTGTACATGGGAATCAAGCCGTCATACATTAAAAATCTCGGGAACGCACTTCTGGTCAAGCAGCGGGAATATTTCACCAACAACTTTGATGAGAACAAGGTGCAGTTAGGCGCATCAGCAATCATCTCCAGCAAGCGCGTCCGGAACCGCGTCGCCGGATACATCACGAGAAAAATAAATACCAAAAGACGTTCATAATCTAATTCATGTTTGAAGGTGTCCTTCCGGCAATTATTACCCCTTTTAAACGGAACTCTGCGATGGGCCTTGATATCCAGGGCCTGGAACGCAACATAGAGTTTCTTCTTTCCTGTGGCATCCACGGGATAGTTCCGTGTGGATCGACCGGTGAATCAGCAACGCTCACGTTCGAAGAGCATGAGAAGGTTATCCAGGTCACGGTCGATAAGGTCAAGGGCCGCATCCCCGTGATTGCAGGTACCGGATCCAACAACACGAGCGAAGCGGTACAGTTAACCAAGGCTGCAAAGGACATCGGTGCGGACGGGGTGCTTGTCATCAGCCCGTACTACAACAAGCCGAACCGTTCCGGGCTCATCAAGCACTTCACAAAACTGGCGGATCTCGATATCCCGGTCATCATGTACAATGTCCCGGGAAGGACCGGCCAGAATCTCGAACCAGATCTGGTTGCCGAGCTTGCGCAGCATCCCAATATTGTTGCTATCAAGGAAGCCAGCGGCAATATCAGCCAGATGTCACGGATCATTGAAGAGACCCAGGATGATGAATTTTCCGTGATCTCCGGGGATGACAACATCACGCTCCCCATCATGGCACTCGGTGGCACCGGTGTAATCTCCGTTGCGGCAAACGTGGATCCCCTGCGCATGGTGGCCATGTACGAGGCCATGAAAGAGGGAGATTACCAGAAAGCCCTGGTGCTGCATTACGCCCTCTCGCCCCTCTTCCGCTCAATGTTCATCGACACCAACCCCATTCCCGTGAAAAAGGCCGTGGAACTTCTGGGAATGGCAGGCGGACCCGTGCGGCTCCCGCTCGATGAACTGGATGCAAAAAAGACTGAAGAACTCAGAAAAGTGCTGGCTACGATCCCCACAAGGGCTCCTGCAAACCATGCAGCAGCAAAAAAACCGGTAACCGCAACAAAAGCCGGCACGAAAAAACCCGTGGCAGCGAAACGGACGAGGTAACCTGAATTATGATCAAAGTTATAGTTTGCGGGGCCTCAGGACGTATGGGGCAGACGATTGGCAGGATGGTTGGTGAAGCATCCGACCTGGAACTGGTTGGGGGTATCAATCTCAAAGCCAGTTCATTTTTCGGCGCTGAAATTGTTGAATCCAAAAATGCAGAAGATCTCCTGAAGTCCACAAAAGCTGATGTGCTCATCGACTTCACGATTGCATCAGCTGCAGTCGAAAATGTGAAGATGGCTGCACGGAATAATGTGGCACTGGTTGTCGGCACAACGGGATTTACCCCGGAGCAGCGCACGGTCATGGAAAAAGCAATCCACAACAATGTACCTGCGGTGATATCCAGCAATTTCTCGGTGGGGGTCAATATCTTCTGGCAGCTGGTCAGGGAATCCGGAAAACTGCTTAAGGATTATGATATTGAGGTATTCGAAGCGCACCACCGGAACAAGAAGGATGCACCGAGCGGTACGGCAAAGACTATCCTTGAGATCCTTGAAGAAGAGGTGGGTCCCCGCCCGAAGCAGTACGGGCGCGAGGGTATGACGGAACGGAAAAATGAGATTGGAGTCCATGTCATACGCGGCGGCGATATTGTCGGCGATCATAAGGTCATGTTCTCAAAAAATTTTGAGACCATTGAACTCTCCCACCATGCGTCCGATCGTTCGGTCTTTGCAAGCGGTGCGGTTCATGCAGCCCGGTGGGTTGTGGGTAAAAAACCCGGTATCTACGGCATGAGCGATGTGCTCGGTCTTAAGAAATAACCCTTTTTCCGGTATGAAAACTTAAAAAGATACAATCGAAACCCTTTTTTTGTCTTTTGTAAAACATATACGATGGAGTGAACGAGTTGGTAGCTGTCGTTGATCTCAAAAAGTGTACCGGATGCGAAACCTGCGTGAGCGAATGCCCTGCATCGGCAATCGCCATGGAAAATGAGAAGGCCAAAGTCGACAAGGATATGTGCGTAGACTGCCAGACCTGTGTCGATGTCTGCCCGGCAGAAGCCATCTCCATGGAATAAACCCGGGTATTATTTCCGGAGCCTTTTTTTAATAATTTTCAGGAATTTATCCTCTCTTCTTGTCTAGAATCTTTCAAATCCCCTACGTAATTATCGCAGGGGGGAATGCCATAGCAGCGGGAGCTTCGCGATCCTCATGAATATCAGGAGAAATAGGGATTTTTTATGATAGGCCTCTCTTGAGGGCTTTTGGCATCTGATGCCTCCGCACCCACCGCCCGGGCATCCCCACACAGGGACAGACCCAGAGAACGTTAGTGAAATTTTACCGGAGGGACGCTCCCCTTGCATTGCCTCCCCCACAGGGAGATAGGGGGTCACACCCATAATTTCCGGAGAATATAACCGAATCATTGGATAACACAGGATTTCTTATGAAAATTATTCCTTTCAGGAATGATAATGGGGGTTTAAAATCCCCATACCCCCGATATAATAACTCCGCCGCCCCCCACCGGGGCGCCCCCGCGGCGGTTCAAGGACAGGATACTCCCCATAAACTTATTTGCCCGGCGAGGCCCCGACAAGGCGGCCGAGCGACCCCAAAAAGGGAGTGGGAAGATTCCTGATAACCATAAGAAAAAAGGGATCCGGTTTTCCTATTCCGGGTGTCAATTCGGATAGTTCATGTGCGTTTCTCCAGAGCTTTAAAAAAAAAACTACTCTGCCCGGTTCGCCCGGGTAACAGATCCCCATGATCTGATTTTATGAGAGGACCGAAGTTACCGATTTAAAATAAATTTGATAGTATCAAAACCCGCGGTCGGGATCGTCCCGCAACACTTCCCGTAATGTTTTACGGAACTCATCATCATGACGGGCCAGGTCAAAAAAGATATTCCGCATTGTTTCTGGGAACTGTTCACGGTTCATGTCATGGAACTGGCAATAATATGCGCAAGCATCGATGATAATATCGTTACGTTTCAGGTATTTCTGCTTTGCAATGGCATCCAGTTTTTCCACCAGCTCGGAGGGTATTTTCAGCGAGATGGCAGTTTCGGAATGTGTCATATGTTCGAGTTATTTTTCAAGCTATATAATTAGGTTGTTCCTGAACCTGCCCGCGAAACGGACAGGAATGGACATCACAAATAAGAATTTATACTTCTTCTTATGGAATATAGGGCAAACGTGCCACAGCGGTGCCTGCGTTTTCGGGCAGTATTGGCACAATTGTTCGTTTTCATGACCTCTGCCACAATAGCAGGGAAAATAGTCCCGGAAGGGACGGGTAAAATATTAAAAAACAATGTTTTTATTATCACAGGTGAAATGCAATTTTATAACCCGCCATCATCTCAAACGGGAATACACTAGAAACTGGACCTGACACCTATGATCAATGTTGGAGTGCTCGGAGCAACGGGTGCGGTGGGTCAGCGATTTGTTGAACAGCTTGCGGATCATCCCTGGTTCAATTTGTCGACACTTGCCGCATCGGATCGCAGCGCGGGAAAACCCTATGAAAAGATCGTGAACTGGCGCCTTGACACGCCGTTTCCCGAAAAGATCGGAAAACTCAAGGTAGTTCCCACTTCGCCCAAGGCGATGAAGGATGTGGATTTGGTGTTTTCTGCCCTTCCTGCAGAGATCGCCATCGATGTGGAGAAAGAATTTGCCGATGCAGGAATTGCTGTCTGCAGTAATGCGAGTTCTTACCGGATGGAAAAGGATATCCCCCTGGTAGTTCCGGAAGTGAACCCGGAACATCTCGGTCTCATCGACGTCCAGAAGGATGCGGGCAGGGACGGGTTCATTGTAACCAACCCGAACTGTTCCACCATTGTGATGGTGACTGCTCTTGCACCGCTCCGGCAGTTCAAATTTACCGATATTCGGGTATCAACCATGCAGGCAATTTCCGGGGCCGGATTTGCCGGTGTTGCCGCCATGTCAATCTATGATAATGTAATCCCGTATATCGGAAAAGAAGAAGAGAAGATGGAGACCGAGACGCTCAAGATAATGGGTACACTCAAAGGAAATAAAGTAACAAATGCAAAGTTCAACGTCAGTGCCAGCTGTCACCGGGTCCCGGTTATTGACGGACACACGATGGCAGTCTGGGTTGATATCAAAGAGCCGGTTGACAAACTCAAAAAAGCCTACCGCGACTACAAACCACCTATCAAGGGACTGCCGACACAACCCGCGGAATCCATTCATTTCTTTGAAGAAGAACCCGATCGCCCCCAGCCCCGCCTTGACCGGATGCGGGGGAAAGGAATGACCGTTTCGGTCGGGCGCCTGCGGGAAGGAGTCCGGTTCGTAGCAATGGGCCACAATACCATCCGGGGTGCGGCCGGCGCAAGTGTACTGAATGCCGAACTGATTGTAAAGAAGAAATATCTCTAAAAAAAAGCCTGGTGAAACTGTATGCAACCGCTGAGGGAGAACACCGTATTTGTTGGAAATAAACCGGTAATGAACTACGTACTTGCCGTAGTTACGCAGTTTAACAATGGCGCAGAGCAGGTAGCAATCAAGGCCCGGGGCAAGGCAATTTCCCGGGCGGTTGATACCGCAGAGATCTCCCTGAACCGTTTTTTGGAAGGGGTTACCAAGAAAGAGATCGTGACTTCCACAGAGGTCATTGATACCGATTCCGGTAAGACCAATGTCTCAAGTATAGAGATTGTCCTGACTAAATAAATTCATTATTTTTACGTTTTGTTCTTCAGTTCGCCCATACAATACTGGTCGATAGAATCAATAAGCGCCCTCTTGGCCCGTTTGACCCGGGTCTCATTCTCAGAAAAGAAATCTGCTGCTATATACCGGAGAGCAGTGATATAATACTGGTACTGGGGGAATTCCCGCTCAAACTCATTGATCTTACTCATTGCAGCTTTTTTGTCCTGGTTTAACAGTTCAAAGGAGAGGTCAAAGAGTTCGATAACGGAACCGGGCATACCTTTCGTTGTTGCGAGTTTCCGGAAACTCTGGTAGGTAATCTTCTTTGTCAGGAGCAGGGACAATTTGAGTCCAAGGTAGATCGGTTCAAGATCCTGCGGGTACTGCTTGATCAGTTGGTTAACCACACCCGCGGCGCCCGCTGCATCCCGGTTCTCGAGCTTCGAGTAATACATCTCCCGCAAAAAGACCATATCGGTATAGAACCGCTCTGAACCGAGATCCAGGAGACGCTTTTTTAACTCGGTATTTTCTGTGATCTTGGCATTTTCCAGCCCCACCTGGATGAACCAGATCTCACTCGGGAACCATTCAATTCCCAAAAATATCATCTGCCAGAAGATCTTTTCAAGAAATGCCGGATCTTCCATATCCAGCTGCTTTAACTGGTTTACCGGGGGTTTGATGCGGGCAAGACTGAGCAGGGTTTCTCGTGCAAGAAGTTCCATCTCACCGGGCCGCTGGTTTCTCGGCACCTCCTCATTTTTCTTAAATTCCCTCAACGAGAGGACATAATGACAATAAGCAACCGCAGTTCCAATCTTTGCATCGAGCTCGCCGTATTTTTTCAGGAAATCCAGGGCATGACCATAGTCACCGTTTTTTAACAGTTTCAGGCCAACAACCAGGTTTACCCCGAATTCGGCATTTTTTCTCTTTTTTAAGCGCAGTGCATTGAGAATAACACGTTTTATGTAATCAAAATCATTGATATTGGAACTTGCATCCAGTACCTTGAAGGTGATGCTGTCTATAAAATCATCATAGGATTCGTCGGATATATCGGGAAATGATTTTTCCAGGGCAGAGATCATGTGCCCGAAAAAGACCGGGAGATTTTCATCAACTTTTATGGTATTGCGCTCGATATAGCCGGAAAAATCTTTTTTAAGCAGGTTCAGCTTGTCATAGACGATCGCATCGGTCAGCTGCTCTCCCCGCACCATGGGGAAAAGTAGCATGTCCCGGTATTAAAATGTATATCAGATGAAGTTACACTTCATCAGCAGTATAGTAATAGAACTCGCCGGATGATTTCTGCTCCCGGTCTAAAAAGGACCCGGGTTTGTTGATCCGGGGTCTCCCACTCTGGTCTCTCCGGAACGTAACATCCAGTTCATCAAGGAACCGGTTCATCCCGTCCCGCATCCTGAACGGTCCTGCCGCGGTACCGGAGATCCCCGGTTCTCCTTCGAAGACTAAGATCCGCTCGCTGATCATGTCAATGAGGTAGATGTCGTGATCGATAACCATGATGCCAACCTGCTTTCCTTCGGCATGATGCTTGATCATCCGGGTGACCTTGACCCGCTGCTCAACATCGAGATGTGCACTGGGTTCATCAAGGATATAGAGGTCAGCCTCTTTGGAAAGGCACCCGGCAATGGTAACCCGCTGTAATTCGCCACCGCTGAGGGAATCAACGGACGACTGGAGTATGGGTTCGAGCGAGAGCGCTTCTATGATCTCGTGCTGGTAATACGAGGTGTCAAATTTAGTTGTGCACCTGCGCAGGTACATCTCCACGCTGTCGGAAGTATCAGCTTTGATGTACTGGGGCTTGTACGAGATGCGCAGCGTTGTTTCCATCCTGCCCGTTGTCGGGGTCTCAACGCCCGCGAGGAGTTTTGCAAAGGTGCTTTTGCCCATCCCGTTTGCCCCGACAATCCCCAGCACTTCCCCGCTTTTGACTGTCCCGCCCGAGACCGTGAGGTGGAAGGATTCGTAATCCTTGGTCATTGCCGGGATGACAAAGAGATCCTCCCGGCTGGACCCCTTGTCATGTGCCCGTTTCTCAAAGATCACGGCCGTGCTGCGGAACCGTACATTCTCCTCATGTAAAAACCCGTCAAGGTACTGGTTGATGCCCACGCGTACGCCCTTGGGACGCGTGATGATACCGAACACGGCAGGTTTGCCATAACCAACATGCACGGTATCGGCAAGCATATCGAGAATCGCCAGATCGTGCTCAACAACCACAACCGGCCGTTCTGCCGCAAGCTCCCGGATCAGTTTTGCCGCGGCAATCCGCTGGTAGATATCCAGAAACGGGGTGATCTCATCCAGGAAATAGAAGTCCGCATCCCGGGCAAGGCAGGCAGCAATGGCAACCCGCTGCAGTTCCCCGCCGCTCAGTGTGCTGATCTCATGGTCGAGGATCGCGTTGAGCTTGAGTGCCGGCAGCATCTCGGCAAGTTTTCCGCGCTCATCGGTTTTCTGCAGAAGCGACCGGACCGTGCCGGTAAACATCTTGGGGATGTAATCGATATACTGGGGTTTTGACGCGATCTTTAAGCTCTTTTTCGATACGGTCTGGAGATAGTCGAAGAGTTCGGTACCCGCGTACCGCTTGAAGATCTCATCCCAGGCAACTTCCGAGTCGAAATTTCCGAGATTGGGCCGGAGCTGGCCCGAGAGGATCTTGACTGCAGTACTCTTACCAATCCCGTTTGCACCAAGAATACCGGTGACTTTTCCTTCAAGAGGGATCGGAAGACCATAGAGTGCAAACCCGTTCTTGCCGTACCGGTGCGTGGGCTGCTCCAGTTCCTCGGGCAGGCTGACGATGTCGATCGCCCCGAACGGGCATTTTTTTATGCATATACCGCAGCCGACACAGAGTTCCTCGGAGATGACAGCCTTGCCCTCTTCACCGATGATAACCGTCTCGTCACCCGTCCGTACACGGGGACAATAGATGATGCACTCGGTGCCACATTTCTTTGCATGGCAACGATCTTTATGAACAATCGCTATTCTCATGAGAATCAAAAAATGGTGATTATTACTTCGGCATTGCAGTCAGCAGGATCGTCCAGGACATGAACCAGAAGGCAAAGGTCATGAAACTCTGGTAGAACCAGTCCTTTGCCCCGAGTTTTCCGGTATCCATACCAAGGAGCATGAAGATATGCTTCTGGATAACGATTCCTGCAATCATGATCATGAATGCGAGGAGCCCGGAGTCGGTGCTGTAGGTTGTGCTGATGTAATATGACAGTCCGCCAACAAGAATACCAATAAGACTGGCTGCGAGCGTCCGTTTGATGCGCTCAATGTGTTCCGCCTGCTTGTCTGCCTTGGTTTTCTGCTTCTTGGTCAGGACTGGTTTTTCTTCGATAATTTCGTCGCTCATCCCGTTACACCAGTAGTCTTATTTTTTAGTGCGCAAGCCATATGTAATTTGGCGTATGAACCCGCAGGCACAAAGTTACCGGGTAATATATCCGTGTGCCGGCACAAGATTAATTTGGAATTATCTATGGCATCCGAACAGGGCATGAGCGGGATTGACGTCAAGGCGATGACGTCTGAATTGTGTGAGAAGCTGCCTCTCTGGATCGACAAGGTCTACCAGTTCGACTCCCGTACCCTGGGTATCCGGCTCAACGGGGAGAATAAAGCCAGAAACCTGCTGCTCATCG
>JANYKQ010000096.1 GCA_025358115.1 Methanomicrobiales archaeon
TCAGTATCAATATATGCCATTCATACCCCATATTTTACCAATGGTTGAGGGCAGTTATATTTGCGGGACATCAGCAGTTCCCCTGCTGGGAATGACCATCAGCGAGATGGTCGATAGTATCGCGGCAAAATACCCGGAGACAGAGGCCATCGTTTCCGTTCACCAGGATATCCGGTGGACGTACCGGGAATTCGCTGAGCGGGTGAACCAGGTAGCCCGCGCCCTGATGGGAATTGGTGTGGAGAAGGGTGACCGGGTTGGCATCTGGGCCATGAACTATGCCGAATGGGTTGTGGTCCAGTTCGCGACATCGAAGATCGGTGCGATCATGGTGAACATCAACCCGGCGTACCGCACCTACGAGCTCGAGTACGTGCTCAAGCAGGCCGAGATCTCGACCCTTATCGTGCAGGGCCGGTTCAAGACCTCCGACTACGTGGGGATGTTCTATGAGGCCTGCCCCGAAGCGTACGAGTGTAAGCCGGGCAGAATCTCATGCGAAAAATTCCCGTTCCTCAAAAATGCCATCTTCATGGGCGAGATCCCGTACAATGGTATGTACACATGGGGAGACTTTTTGAAAAAGGCGGAAGAGATGACAATGGACGATATCATCGAGCGGGGCGAAGGTCTCTCGTTCGATGACCCGATTAATATCCAGTACACGAGCGGCACTACAGGGTTCCCCAAAGGGGTTGTCCTGACTCACCACAATGTCCTCAACAACGGTTTCATCATTGGGGAGGGGATGAGATTTACCGAAAAGGACCGGCTCTGCATTCCCGTCCCCTTCTACCATTGCTTCGGTATGGTCCTTTCCAACCTTGCCTGTGTTACTCACGGCTCGACCATGGTGCTGCCTGCCCCGACCTTCGATGCCGAGGAAGTATTAAAGACCATCGAGAAGGAGCACTGTACGGCAGTCCACGGCGTTCCGACCATGTTCATTGCCGAACTCAGCCACCCGAACTTTTCCAAATACGATCTTCGGTCCCTGCGGACCGGTATCATGGCGGGTTCTCCCTGCCCCATCGAAGTGATGAAGCAGGTCAACACGCAGATGCACATGAGCGAGATCGTCATCGTGTACGGCCAGACCGAGACAAGCCCCGGCGTCACGATGACAACGACCCAGGACCCGGTCGAACGCCGGGTCACTACGATTGGGCGGGCATTCCCGCATACCGAACTCAAGATCATCGATTCTAAGACCGGTAAGATCGTTCCGCATGGCGAGATAGGTGAGATCTGCGCACGCGGTTACTGCGTCATGAAATGCTATTACAACAACCCCTCAGCAACCCATGCCACGCTCGACAAGGACCACTGGAACCACACCGGTGATCTCGGTACCATGGATGAGGAAGGCTACTTCAAGATTGTCGGACGGCTCAAGGACATGGTGATCCGGGGCGGGGAGAACATCTATCCGCGTGAGATCGAGGAGTACCTGCACCACCACGAGAAGATATCTGATGTTTACGTTGTCGGTGTGCCGGATATCAAGTACGGGGAGGAACTCTGCGCATGGGTGAAGATGAAGCCCGGCCAGACCATGACCGAACAGGATGTGAAAGACTTCTGTAAAGGGAAGATCGCACACTACAAGATCCCGCGGTACGTTATGTTCGTCAATGACTTCCCGATCAATATCTCCGGCAAAATTATGAAGTTCAAGATGCGCGAAACATCGATCAAGGCGCTCAGTTTACAGGAAGCGGATAAGATCGAGACCGCATAATTATATCTCATCTCTTTTTTTTAGACAAGTATCATCAACTTCATCCGATCCGGTTCATCCGGCACATCTCGAACACTATAAATACCATCCACCCGGATTTCGTCATATCACATTGACCGGACCGGTTTTTCTTATCCCCTCCTAAGAAGAGAACCAACAAATGTAGTGTACCCATGCCAGAAGATCCAGCTCACCCAACACAGGAAAATGCCGAAGCGTCCCGCTATGACCGGATAAAAACCCGTGTCAATAGGATCCTTAACACCTATCCAAACCCGGAACCCGCGGCGCGGGCAGTGAAGTATGTACTTGCTATCTTCATCCTGGCCAACACCATCGCGATTGTCATCTCCACGATCCCGGATCTCCCGATTACGTTCCGTATCCAGCTCTTTACAATTATTTCGATCTGTCTTACGATTTTTGCCATCGAGTACATCCTTCGGCTCTGGTCGTGTACGCACAACCCCACGTTCCTTGGAAGGGTAAAAGATCGCCTGCGGTATGCCACCGGGATCTACATGATAATCGATCTCATCTCGGTTATCCCCATCATCTTCCCGTTTTTCTTTCCGGGGAACTATGCCCTGCTCCACATATTCCGGCTCCTTTCGATCTTCAAACTGGTGCGCTACACCCGCCACTCGGATGCGCTCCAACTCCTGCAGCGGGTTGTTTTCAAGAAGCGGGAGATCATCTCAATTCTCGTAATTTTCCTGGTCTTTGAGATCCTGTTCTCCTCAACAATCATGTACCTTGTCGAGAATGCTGCCCAGCCGGACAAGTTTTCAAGTATCCCGGCGGCCATGTGGTGGGCAGTGATGACGGTAACGACCGTGGGATATGGTGACATTTATCCCGTCACCCCTTTGGGTCAGACCGTCACCGGCATGGTAACGATTGGTGGCGTCTTACTCCTGGCCCTTCCTTCGGCAATTCTCGCTGCCGGGTTTATGGAGGAGCGACAGAAAGAGCAGGCAGGCCAAAATCAGTATGGGACTGATGCAGGGATCTCATTACTTGAGCGGGTAGGCGCATTAAAAGAGCGCGGATTGATTACCCAGGAAGAATTTGAAGAATATAAAGCCCTCATCCTGCCACGATTACGTGACCACGGGGATGAAGGGGAAAATAAAAAATAAATTGAATTTTTACAATACGCCAAACCATGCAACATACGAGATCGCGATCATCACAATAAATACGACGATAAGGATCTTATATACGCAACCGTGACAGATGCCGCCCACAGATGCTTTATGATTAGGATCATGGGACGATGAGCAAAGACGACATTTGTGTCCGGCATGGTCATGGTGCTCAAATTGCTGGTGATGAGTCATAGGATCTCTATTGATCATGCGAGGGAAAAAACATACCGAAAATGAAGGTAGGATGAAGGAACGCAGTTATCTTTCTTCCAGCAATCATCAGGACTTTATGCTTCATCACTGCAAGCAGATAAGAAAAATTGGCTCGTTGATACCCTCTAAAAAGAGGGGGGTCAAAGGGATGCTCCCCTTGGGCTGCCTCCCCCACTGGGGGAGAGAGGAGGTTACCCTCCAGACGAGCTATGAAAGTGAATGAATCACCGAAAATAGGATTTCAACAAAGCCGAAAAATTATTAATTTTTGTCGAAACGAATCAAACATTGTCAGGAAAAACAAAAAAGGAGATGGGGGGTGACTCGCTAAAATCCCTTTTATTTATTTTTTAACTTTTCTATAAGGGAAGATACCCGATCTTTTGATGCTGCTGTAGCCCCTTCATCGCGATCGATGCTGATAGTAACCGAATCCCCTTCCTTTGCACAAGGCGGAAGCAGCGATACCGGTACGGTCATGCGGACGGGCTCTTCCTCAGCACTGATCAGCACCGCAATGCCCTCTTCGATACGATCAATGGTCGCTTTCATCTCATCTCACCCTGACTTCAGGTCGATAATCTTCCCGCTTCCGTCCTTTAAGATTGCGCTGTCACCGCTGTTGCCCCAGACGGGCTCAGTTTTACCCATGAAAAGTGCCGTGTTGTTCAGTGTCCCTGTACCTGAAAAGATTGTTACCGTTTCACCGGGCACTAGATAAACAGCCGGGAAAGTATACTGGGTGCTCCGGCTGTTGTCAGAGAGAGTCCAGCCCGAGAGGAGAACCGTATCATCACCACGGTTGGTCAGCTGGACCCATTCGCCATTTACATTCTGCCGGTCATCTCCCGGCGCATTGAACCGGGTGGCGCTGATCACCACAGCAGTTGCATTGCCAATCTGGGGAACGGCAATCGATGGCAGGGGAATGGATATGTTGACCGGTATCGCAGGGAGAGTGGGGATTGGGGGCACGATGGCTGTACTAGTACCAGTAACTTTTGGTTTTTGTGTTAGTGTTGGTACTAAATCTCCAGGATATTTGGCGGTTTTTACGGCATAGGAAATCCCATCGCTCCTCACCAGGACAGTCCCGTCACGATCAGTCCGGTAGATCGTGGCTCCGACATCAGTAAGCGTCTCAACAGCCCGGTTATGAGGATGGCCGTACGGGTTATCCAGCCCGAGGGAGATGATAGCGGTTTCCGGGTGGACCCGGGCAATGAAGGCCTCCGAACTCGAGTGCATGCTGCCGTGGTGACCGACTTTGAGTATCTGGGCATCGGGAGCATAGCCGGACTTTACCAGTGCAGTCTCGGCTTCCCCGCCAGCGTCTCCGGTGAACAGGAAGTTGATCGTTCCATAGGAGATGCGCAGCACAATGGAGTTGGTATTCAGGTCATCTCCGAACCGTTTTTCCGGGGGGGAGAGAACGAGAATGCGAAGTGCCGGGTCAAGATCGATTGTATCCCCCTGCACCGCAACCTTGAATGGGATATTTTTCTTATCGATCGTTTCCAGGAACCGCTCATACAGCACAGATGAATGGGGCATACCTGAATCAAGTACCTGACCGACCGGAAAATTATCCAGCACTTTCTGCATCCCGCCGATATGGTCAGAGTGCGGGTGGGTTGCTACGAGCAGGTCAATCCGGGTAACACCCAGTCCCTTAAGATCGCTGACCACACGATCGCCCATGTCAATTTCCCCGGCATCGATCAGGATCGTTTTATTGCCAAAGATGATGAGCGATGAGTCACCCTGGCCCACATCAAGAAAATATGCGGAGAGTTTGCCATCCTTCTCCACAGGATGAGATGAACCCCCCGGACCAAAATCCGGAATGCCGGGATAGCTTAAGCAGCCACTGGCAGCGATACATGACACCAGGATAAAAATGAGGCTGATAACCGCAACCGCACGGTGCGGAACGATCTTCTTTTGGGATTTCAGGTACATATTATGCGGATTGTGAGCGGCCGACCAGCTCACGGGCTGCCTTTGCTGCACCGGCAAGAATCGTGTCTTCGTTGGGGATCTCACGGTTCAGCATCAGCACCCTGCCATCGCAGATGGTGGTCTCAACCGCAGCCCCGCTGCACGAGTACACAAGGTTGGATGTGGCGTTGTGCAGGGGTATATTACAGGCAGTGCGGGCGGAGACGAGCACGATATCTGCCGGAGTGCCTGCTGCGAGCGTACCGGTGCCAAAGCCCAGTGCCTTTGCACCGTTTTTCGTTGCCATCGCAAGTGCTGCAGGTGCCGGAAGAACAGTGGGATCGTTCCAGAAGAATTTCTGGAGGAGTGCAGCGGTCTTCATCTCTTCGAACATATCGAGGTTGTTGTTGCTGGCGCAGCCATCGGTGCCGAGACATACATTCGCCCCTGCAGCCGTGAGCTGGCGGATAGGCATCGCCCGGTTTGTTGCGAGTTTCATGTTGCTCGCAGGATTATGGGATACCGATACCCCCCGTTTCCCGAGCAGGGCGCATTCGGCATCATCGAGCCAGCAGCAGTGGGCAGCAATCGTTTTTGGGGTGAGAACCCCACATTCGTCCAGCAGCGCTGCCGGGCGCTTGCCGTGCTGGGCAATACAATCGTTGATCTCCTTCTCTGTTTCGGAGAGGTGAATGTGGATTGCGATCTTCTGCTCTTTTGCAAACTCTGCACACCACTTCAGGCCTTCGGGAGATACGGTGTATATCGCATGAGGACCGGCAGCAGCCTTGATCCGTGGGTTGTTCATCGAACGGATCTGTGATGCAAGCTTCTCGGTGGCTTTGCATTCGGCCTCCCGTTTTTCTGCATTGAAGAGGTCGATAAACCCGTAACAGAGGACAGCACGGATACCGGCTTCATCGACCGCCCGCGCTGCTTCGTCCATCATGAAGTACATATCATTGAATGCAGTTGTTCCTGTCTTGATCATCTCGAGGCAGGCCAGTTTTGTGCCCCAGTATACATCGTTACCGGTCAGGTGGGCTTCGAGAGGCCAGATCTTCTGGCTAAGCCAGTCCTGCAGGATCATGTCATCCGCATACCCGCGGAGCAGGGACATGGCCGCATGGGTATGGGTGTTGACAAGACCGGGGAGGGCGATCGCGCCATCGCCATCAATCACCAGATCGGCTTCACCCTTGTGCTGCCCCCGTACTCCTTCACCGACCGCTGCAATGACACCCCCGTCATTTACAAAAATATCTGCAGCCTTGCCCTCCACCATCACATTCGCAATCAGGATCGATTGCCGCTTGTTGAAAATATTGTCCATATCGCCCATAATGATCTCCGGTTTAATCTCAAGCCATATTTCTGATAATTGTGTTTAATAGTTCCGCGGTGCGGTGCCGGTATGACCGAGAGATCTCAAGGATCTCATCAAAGGTCAATATCCCGTCAGCCAGACCGTTTGCGTAATTGTCTACCGTGCAGAGTGCAGCAAAATCCATTCCCAGTTCTCCGGCAAGGGTTGCTTCAGAAGCAATGGTCATCCCGACGAGATCGGCCATACGGGAAAATGCCCGTATCTCAGCAACCGTCTCAAAACGGGGGCCTTTTGTCTGTATATACACTCCGCCATGCCGGGCTTCCGGAATATAAGAAGCGAGCTTTTGAGAATGAGCCTCAGATAGTACCGGGAGCACATGTTCGATCGCATGATCATGGATCGAGGGGATATCGGTCATGCTCACGTAATCGGTCGGGATCACGAGCGAGCCGGGAGTAATCTCGCGGTTTAAGGACCCGGTGGATCCAAACGCGACAATCCGGTCCACGCCTTCGATTGAAAGCGCGGCCAGATTTGCCCGGTAATTGATCCGGTGCGGGGGAAGCCCCTGCTGGTGGCGCATCAGCATAACGATATCCCCGCAAAGAAGCTCAGTATTGCCAAAGGGTGTGTGTACCCGGCGTTTCTCAAGTGCCGGTAACTCGGAGAACAGAAGACTTGTTCCCCCAATAATGCCGAGCATCAGATCCCCACCCCGAATAGTCCGGACTGAATTATTACAAATGTTTTTGATACCGACTGCATGCACTACCTGCGCTGGAGAATGGTTGTCGCGGGAGACACTAATATTTAGCGAATTATTAACGGAACTTTTCCGCAAGGGGTAAATTCCTCATAAGCACCAACATCTGGTATGGGTATGTTCGACACGGTCAGCGATGAGACGATCCGTAGTGGGGAATGCACGGACATCTATTTCGAACGCACGGAAGAGACGCTTAAGGCAGAGGGAATCAACCCGGAAGTGGTCATGGAAGTGACAGCTTCCTCACTCCCCGATGCGTGGTCGGTCTTCTGCGGGCTTGCCGATGTGATCGCCCTTTTTGAAGGATTGCCGGTCACGATCGATGCAATGCCAGAAGGTTCAGTTTTTTACAGGAACGATCCGGTACTGCGCATATCCGGAAAATACCGGGACTTTTGCCGGTATGAAACCGCGGTCCTTGGATTCCTGTGCCATGCATCCGGCGTCGCATCTGCCGCCGCTCATATCAAGATTGCCGCCCAGCGTCGCCCGGTATACTCCTTTGGCTCCCGCAGGCAGCATCCGGCTATCGCCCGCATGCTTGAACGGGCAGCCTGGATTGGTGGTGTGGACGGGGTCTCCAACACCTGCGCCCCGGAAGGAATACCGGTTGTCGGAACCATGCCGCATGCCTTTGTGATGTGTTACGATAAGCCCGAAGATGCATGGCGCTCGTTTGACAAGCATGCCCCAAAAGAAGTACCGCGGATAATGCTCTCCGATACCTATTGTGATGAAAAAGCTGAATCCCTGCGAGCTGCTGAATGTGGGGCAACTGCAGTCAGGCTCGACACTCCGCGTTCACGGCGGGGCAATATGCGTGCCATTATCGAGGAAGTTCGCTGGGAACTCGATACCCATGGATATTCCGACGTGAAGATCTTCCTGTCCGGGGGAGTGACGCGGGAAGAAATTATTGCGTACCGCGATATTGTGGATGCATTCGGTGTTGGCGGGGCGATTGCAAATGCGCCGGTGATCGACTTTGCCCTGGATATCATTGAGATTCAAGGTGAAGCAAAGGCAAAACGGGGCAAGAGGAGTGGTAAAAAACAGGTCTATGAGATGCCATCCGGCGAACACAGGGTTTTGCCTGCTCACGTAAGACGGCCGGATAATGCACTCCCGTTGCTTGATCAGTTCATTGATAACGGCAGGATCGTGAAAAAATCAGCAATGGAGGATGCCCGGGTGCGGCTGATCAATTCATTTATTTCTATTCCCGATTCGGCATTATCGAAATGATTTCTTCGAAATCATCCGATTTTATACCCCCTGGTCTTTTTAGTCGTCGTCCATTTTCATGGGGGGCTTAAACAATTCTTTTAACCTATGGCATCCTACTAGTTAGGAAGCGGGCTGGTAGATCAGTGGTAGATCGCTCCCTTGGCATGGGAGAGGCCGCGGGTTCAATTCCCGCCCAGTCCACTCGCTTTTCAACAGAATTTAAGTGTATTTGGGGTCATTTTCGTATTACCCGGATAAATATTCAGTGATATCTATCCTTTTGATTTATGAGCGGATTTGCCGCATTTTCTCCGGATAATTTTGTATCTATCCTTTCATCTACACTTTTATCACATCAGCACCAATGAGGAATTATTCAGGTGAAGCGGTACGACAACCCTGTTGCAGTTTTCAGTTGAAGGGATACCCTGTGCCATAACGGTAGGAAAGACCGTGTTTGTCGAGCGGATGGTCTGGATAACGCCGCAGCCAGGAAGTGAATACGGAAAAGCCGGTGTGATCAACCTTCATGGCCGGACGGTTCCGGTGTACCAGGTCCGGACTCTCTTCGGGTTTCCAAAACGAAAACCCCGCCTTTCTGATGTCCTGATTGTTACAAGGCCGGGTTCCGAGTATATTGCTCTCTGGGTCGATGAGACATCGGGTATCAGTTCTGATACCACTCTCGCTCTGGCAGATCCATCCCCGCGCGCAGGTGCACATATTCAGCAGGGTATGACCATTAATGACGAAGGACTCGTCATCATCCACGATCTCGCCGGTTTTATAACAAATGCAAATCCGGAACAGATTCGTGCGGCCCTCCCTGAAATGAAGGGCATTCCCTTCGAGGAGACAAGGGACGGGCAGGCTGACAGGGTTGCCCTAATCCTCCGGGAGCGGGCACAAAAACTCTCACAACCGGCAGCCAGATCCCGGGGAATTGTAAGGATAGAGGTGCTGAAATTCCGGCTTGCGTACCAGGAATATGCCATAGGTATGAAGTATGTGCGGGAAGTTGTCCTTACCGGGGGGATCACCCCGGTTCCCGGAACGCCCGAATATATATCCGGTATTTGTGCCATACGCGGAGAGATCATATCACTGGTGGATCTCCGGGCGCTCTTTTCGGTCAGTGGCAGAGGTCTTACGGATTTGAACCGGGTAATCGTGGTCACTGATGGAACAATGACCTTTGGCATTCTTGCCGATTACATCACCGGTATTGCCACAATTCCGGCCAGTATGCCCACAGCACCAGCACCGGTTCCATCTACGGCACCCGTACCCTACCAGTTGGGAGTTGTCGAGGGAATTGTAGTTCTGGATGGGGCAGCGCTCCTTTCCGATTCCCGCATGCTCATCGATGAGACCGTTGCCTGATACATCACATTTTTTCACCCGACATCCGGTTGCTCTGGGACTTTAAAAAAAAATGGGACTCGTGAACAATATCAGTACTTTTAAACAATATGGGATCAGTCTATTCATTACCGGAATGTGAACGGGTACTGGAAGGGTACGGGATAATATGCAGTTTTTTTCCAACATGAAAGTCGGGACCAAGATTCTCGTCATCTGTCTTTTCTTGGCAATCATCCCGACACTGCTGCTCGGCCTGGTCGCGTATACCAGCTCAAGCAGCGTTATCAGTGAACAGACCCAGGCATTACTGGAAACCCAGACGGGAGATATGAAAGGATGGGTTGGTGATGTCTACAAGCTGACACGCAATAAGGTCAACAGTGACCTCAATGTAGCAAAACAGAGTTTTTACGGTAAGGGCAAACCTGAAGTCATTAACAATCAGATGACGCTCATTGACCAGAGCGGGAAGCGTTATGTGGTCAACGACAACTTCGAGATTGTCGACCAGGTACAGACAATGGTTGGCGGGGCTGCAACTGTTTTTCAGGTATACAATAACAGTTACGCGGTTCGAATCTCAACCAATGTTCTGGATACCAATGGAAAGCGTGCAGTTGGCACTCACCTTACTGATGATGTCTATAAAGTGACCGTGAATGACGGCCAGACGTACTACGGCAGACGCGACCTGTTCGGGAAAAACTACGTCACTGCGTATGAGCCGATCAAAGATCCCAGTGGGAAGATCATTGGCGTTCTTTTCGTGGGAACCGAAGAAGGACAGACCCTCGATGTGGTCAAGACGAGTATTCGCGATACCATAGTTGGTAAAAACGGGTACATGTATGTGCTCGACAGCGCAGGAAATGTGCTAGTCCATCCAAGCGCCCAGGGGCAGAACTGGGCAAATAAGGACTATGTCCAGCAGATGTCCAAGAACAAGGAAGGTGCAGTTCCCCATGTTGTCGACGGGACAAACGTTCTCGATGCCTATACGTATTATGAGCCACTTGACTGGTATATCGTATCCCGGGCTGAACTCTCGGATTTCACCGGGCCTATTGATACTATACGAAATACCATCTTCGCCCTGATGATCGCATCCATGGCCATAGGTGCAGCTATTGCAATTCTCTTTGGGCGCTCAATATCCGGACCCCTGCAGTCAGTCGTCGTAATGATCAAGGAGCTCAGGAACGGCCACCTGTCTGCACGGCTCAATATCAAACGGCAGGATGAAATTGGGATCATGGCAGCAACCATGGATGAGTTTGCCGACGATCTCCAGACGAACGTTGTGGGAAATATCAAAAAAATCGCCAAAGGGGATTACATCGAGGCTTTCGCAGAGCCGGTCGATGATCGCGATGAGATCCGACCTGCTCTCCGGATGATGGTTGATTCACTGGATCATCTTCACAAGGAGACGATCAAACTGACCGATGCTGCAAGGGCCGGGGACCTTTCCGTTCGCGGGAATGAGAATGCATTCCGGGGCGGGTATAAGATGATCATCGCTGGTTTCAATAAAACTCTTGAAACGATCACCGAACCGGTAAACGAGGCAATGCGTCTTGCCCGGTTCTACGCATCCGGGGATTTTACCGCCCGGTTTGACGAGAAGATCCCGGTTGCCGGTGAGTTCGTTGCCTACCGGGATGCCCTCAACACAATCGGTATCGAACTCCAGCGCTTAATGAAACTGATCAACGAGGAACTCTATGAAGGTGTATCAGTTCTTTCGTCGGCATCCAGTGAGATCCTGACCGTTACTACCCAGCTGGCAAACGCCAGTTCGCAGACAGCAAGCACGGTCAATGACACATCAGATACGGTAGAAAGTGTGCGGAAAAAGACCGACATTGTTATTCTCAAGTCAAAATCCGTGTCGGAAAAAGCCATGAAAGCCATCACCGTATCAGGGGAAGGTCAGAAATCCGTACAGGAAATTCTTGACGGGATGAACCATATCCAGCGACAGATGGACACCATAGGGATGAGTGTCATCAAGCTCTCTGAACAGAGTCAGGCTATTGGTGAAATCATCGCCACGGTAACGGATATCTCGGAACAGTCCAACCTGCTTGCAGTCAATGCCTCCATTGAAGCGGCAAAGGCCGGGGATTTCGGGAAAGGGTTTGCGGTCGTTGCCCACGAGATTCACAATCTTGCAGAGCAGTCAAAACAGGCAACGGCCAACATCCGCACGATCTTAACGGATATCCAGCGTGGCGTCTCTTCGACCGTAGTTTCAACCGAGCAGGGAACCCGCTCCGTGGCAGATGCTGTCAGGCTGACTTCAGATGCACGGGAGGCAATCGAAGTCCTTACCCGTTCAATTGCCGACTCCTCACGGGAAGCCATTGAAATTACCTCATCCATCCAGGAGCAGGCAGCCGGTGTTGACCAGATCTCACTGGCCATGGAAAAGATACGGGATGCTGCACAGAGAAATCTTGAAATCACCCGGAAGGCAGAAAAGACTGCAGAGGATCTGCATGAACTTGGCGTGCGCTTAAAGAAACTCACGGTTCAGTATCACGTCTGATAGCCACTGCTTATGACCAGTCCGGACGATGAATTCAAGAAAAAACTCCTCGCCACATTCAGGGAAGAGGCTGAAGAATATGTAAATACCATAACTGAAGGCCTGCTCGAGCTCGAAAAGACCGGGCCGGAGACCGGAAGCCAGGTAACCGAGAGGGTTTTTCGGACAATCCACAGCCTGAAAGGAGCTGCACGGGCAGTCAGCGTAAAAGAGATTGAACTGGTGTGCCAGAATCTTGAAAATGTCTTTGCCGCCATCAAGAACGGAGGATATCGTCCCGATGCTGATGCATTTGATATCTTCCACAATGCGATAAAAGTAATCCGTATACATTTGCAGGGTGCACACGCCCAACAACCCAGCTCAGCGGAAGTCATACTCACCATCAGGGGACTGATCGCACAAAAAAAGAGTACCGGCGACAACACAGATCCCAGCCAGAGAAACATTGACATTGCCTCCGTCAGCACATCTCCGGTTATTCGTGTTGTTGCACCAACAGATCCCGATCGACAGGCACTCCTGGAGAGAGGCTCTTTTCCGGTGAGTTCTTCAAGCAAAGACGGACTGGTTATTCATGGATCAATTCCAGCCCGGCCAACAATCCAGGCAGGGAAACAGTACCCCGGAACCGGGAGCAGTGCCACGGTAAGGATTTCTGCGCATAAACTTGATCGCCTGATCGCAGGCTCTGATGATCTTCTCACAACCCGGCTGTTCATCACCCACAGGATGCGGGAACTTGAAGAGATGATGACCCGTTTTGCCCAGTGGCGCTGGAATCACGCCATGGTCTCTTCAGATCTCTATTTGCTCCGTGAGGCAATTGCAGGAACAAAAAAGACAACTCTCCCTCCGGATCTTGTCATCCCCCTGCGCCATATGCTTGAATTCCTGGAATATGATCGTGAATTTATGACCTATCTCCGGCACGATCTGGGGGCTCACATCCGGGCAACCGAACTGGACCGGTCGGCACTTGAAACGAGCACATCAGAAATTTCTGATCTTATCCATGATGCAGTCCTGGTACCGATTGCCGATATTTTGTTACCGTTTTCCGGGTTCGTGCGGGAATATTCCCGCAGCACGGGAAAACTTGTCGATCTTGTCATTGAAGGTGAAGAGATTGAGATGGACCGTCGTATCCTTGAATCGCTCAAAGATCCCCTTATGCACCTGATCAATAACAGTATCGATCATGGAATCGGGTATCCGGATATCAGGGAGAGACAGCACAAACCTGCACGAGGTATCATCCGTATCCGCATTGTCCCCATCTCCGGCAGCAAAGTAGGTATCGAAGTCTCTGATGATGGTGAGGGAATTGACTGTAACAAGGTGCGGAACGCAGCAGTAAAAAATGGGATTATCACCGAGAGAGAAGCCACCCGGTTGACCGATGAGGAGGCAATATGGCTTATCTTCCGCTCCGGGCTCTCTGTAAAACCCGATGTTACGGATATATCAGGAAGGGGCCTGGGCCTTGCCATTGTTGAAGATACCGTTACGCGTCTTGGCGGGAGTGTAATCCTCACATCGCAATTGGGGAAAGGGACCAGCATAACCTTAAGAGTCCCGGTAAGGCTGGCAACATTCCGGGGAGTGGTTGTCCGGTCCGGCAGCTACAAATATGTTCTTCCCATGCAGCAGGTCCGGCAGGTCTTCCGGGCCAAACCGGATGCGATCAGCTTTTCTGGCAACCGGCCAACACTCACCCTGGACGGTGAAGTCATCAGTATTATCCGGCTTACCGATGCTCTCGGGATGGGCAAATATCACCATACGCCGGACATCCCATCACAGGTACCGATTATTATCATTGCCTATGGTGCGGGACAGATTGCCTGTATAGTGGACGAGGTCCTCCAGGTTCAGGAGATTGTTGTGCGCCCCCTGGGGAGCCAGTTACATAGGGTAAAACGTATAACGGGGGCCGCAATTCTCGGGGACGGGACCATTGCGATTGTACTTGATCCGATCGAACTGATCCAGGAGGGGATTAAAACAGATCTTTCCGCATTACATGCAGAACCTAATGATGTGATTTTTGGCCGTGTGCTGGTTGTTGAGGATTCGGTTACATCCCGCATGTACCTGGCAAATATCCTGGAACAGGCCGGTCACGAGGTGATGACCGCACGCGATGGTATGGAAGCATTCGCAATGCTTAAAGAGGATAAGTTTGATATGGTCGTCTCAGATGTGGATATGCCCCGCATGAATGGTTTTACGCTCACGGAAAAAATCCGTGCCGATACACGGCTATCCAGCCTGCCCATTGTGCTGGTCACTTCACTCGATACCAAAGAAGATCGTGCTCACGGGATTGCAGTCGGGACTGATGTGTTCATGGAAAAAAGCGGTTTTGAAAAGGACCGGTTTTTATCCGTTATCCGTGAACTCCTCCGTGGAGGCAACTGAAATGAAGAGAGAATATACCATAACGACGGAGTCAATCCTTCCATGAACAGTACTGCTCCAAAAAACCCCATGAAAATTCTTGTAGTCGAAGACAGCAGAACCCAGGCGGAATACCTGCGCCATATCCTGGAAAATGAAGGCTATCGGGTAATTCTGGCAGCAAATGGCCGGGAAGCATTTGAGCAGATCAAGATCGATCATCCTGGGATTGTGTTATCGGATATTATTATGCCTGAGATGGACGGGTATGAACTCTGCCGCAGGATCCGGACTGATGCTTCGATCGCAACCATGCCGGTTATTCTCGTCACCCAGCTCTTCGACCCGGTCGATGTGATCAAAGGTCTTGAAGCGGGTGCTGATAATTTCATTATCAAACCTTTTGAGCCCCAGCACGTCTATTCCCGGATCCAGAGCGTACTCCAGACGCTCGCCCATCCCGACCCGGATGGTCGATCCCAGACGGGTATCGAGGTTTCATTTGCCAACAGCAATCATACCATCACTGCCAGCAGGTTGCAGATCCTCACCATCCTGCTCTCCACGTACGATCTGGCAGTGAAGAAAAATACCGAACTGCAGGAAACCCACGAGCGCCTCAATGCAGTGAATGAGGAACTGCAGGTGACGGTTGAAAAACTTAAGCTGGCAAATGACGACTTGTTCAATGAAAATGCTCAAAGAAGGAAAGTTGAAGATGCACTGGAAAAAGCCAATAAAAAACTCCAGCTCATGGCAAGTATCACCCGCCACGATCTTCTCAACCAGCTCATGGCCCTGCACGAATATATTGAACTCGCACTCCTGACAAAAAGTGCTGATCCCGAAAAAGCATGGAATCATATCGCCACGGCGGACGGGATTGTCAGCCAGACGATCAATACCGTCCGGTTTACCGGGGATTACCAGAAAATCGGTATCAAATCAGCAGCCTGGCAGAACATCCGCACCCTGATAGACAATTCCCTGAAACACACGTCACTTGGTACGGTGAAACTGGATAACTCACTGCCCGCAGAGCTTGAACTGTATGCAGATCCATTAATCGAGAAAGTATTCTCCAACCTGATCGAAAATGCTGTGCGGTACGGGGGAAAATCGATCGCGAACATCCGGTTTGGTTATGGTTGCACAAATAAAACCTGCACAATCATTTGCGAGGATGATGGTGCAGGGGTTGCAGCAGATGAGAAGGAGAAGATCTTTTCTTATGGATTTGGAAAAAATACGGGTATGGGTCTTTTCCTTTCAAGAGAGATACTCAATATTACCGGCATCACCATTAAAGAGACGGGAGAACCTCAAAAAGGGGCGCGGTTCGAAATCACCTGCCCCCAGGCAACAATCCGTATCCGGGAAAAGATGTGACGAGAACAAAGGACACCAGTTCATCACGGGAAGCATCCCAAATGAAAGGTCAGAGAGATGCCCTCAGGAATGATCTTTCCCGGTCAATTGTTTTTTGTGCCTGATTCACGGGCCATTGTTTCCCTTTATTACCCGATGATTTTTTAATACTGCTAGCCAATCTTTTGTCAATTCAGAATAAATTAAAATGCAGGTGCCCCCGGGAATGAAGACATTTCAATTATTCAATTCTTCTTCGCCGTTCACCCGTACGCGTGTCATTACCCTCGCATTTGCTACAATTTTTGCATTGGGGGTAAATATCGCTGGCATGTTCACGGGGATCACCGTATTGCTTTCGCATGTAATTTACATCCCCATCATTCTTGCTGCGTACTGGTTTCCCCGCCGGGGGATTGTTTTTTCTGCGCTTATTGCGGTAGCCTATGGCGCACTGATTGCTTTCATACTCCCCCTTGATCTCATCCTGATCATATCCACCCTTTTCCGCATGACATTTTTTATCCTCGTCGGAGGGGTGGTCTCATTTCTGTCTGCCCGGCTACGGGAGTCAGAGCAGCAGCTTCATGAGATCATCGAATTTTTACCCTACCCTACATTTGCCGTGAACCGGAATGGGGTCGTGATTGCCTGGAACCAGGCTGTGGAAGAACTGACTGGGGTTAAAAAAACAGAGATCCTGAATAAAGGAAATTTTGCCTATTCTCTCGCATTCTATGGCACCCGGCGTCCCGCCCTGCTGGATCTGATCCTTACACCGGATAGTGAAACTGAAGCCTTGTATCCCCAGATAAAAAAAGAAGGAAAAAGACTGGTCTCCGAGGTATTTATCCCCCGGTTCAAAGGGGGTAAGGGAGTTCATCTCAGGATTGCTGCAACCGCCCTTGTTGACGGAAACGGGAATATCACCGGGGCAATCGAATCAATCAGGGATGTGACCGAGCAGGTTATGACCGAGTCGGCGCTCCAGAATACCAGCAGCCGGCTCAATACCATTGCCGGGATCGTACGTCACGATATTTCAAGAAAACTTGCTGGACTGTACGGGATCCTTTCAATTGGGGTGATGAAATTCGATGATCCCGAAGTCCTGTTCTTTATCGAAGCGCTCAAAGATTCTGCACAGGGAATCCAGCGCCAGATCGATATCTCCCGCGAGTTTAAGGATATCGGCACCTCACCCCCGGCATGGATTCCTGTGCAGGATGCAGTACTCGATGCAATCGGACGTCTCGGGGTTGGCGGGGTATCGTTTGGGACATGGACCGAACGGCTTGAAGTCTTTGCTGATCCCCACCTGCCTGCAGTCTTTTTCCATATTTTTGACTCAACAGTAAAAGAGACGGAGGGAGTGACTACGGTTGTAGTTACGTACCACCTGCGGGAAAACGGCTGTGCAATTCTTGTGGAAACGGATGGCAAGGGTATTGAAACAACCGTCAAAGAATCACTGTTCACCCAGAGAGAGGAACGATATGGTCACGGCCTGTTTCTTGCTCATGAAATTTGTGCGATCAGCGACATAACCATCCGAGAAACGGGAATTCCGGGAAAAAGCACGCGGTTTGAGATCATTATTCCGCCTGAAGGATACCGGATCCTTTTGATCGAACCAGACGGAACCGGTGAAATAAGAACACCCGGGGCGGACACGCATCAGGATGCACCACAAAATAATCCTCACCATTCTGATAAGAAACCATATGTGCGTGAACTTAAGGCAGTTGAATTTCCTGAAGCGGACAGATGCTGGGTGGAATACCATGATACCACCGGTGATCCCGCCACTGACAGGATCTTTGCCGTTTTTTTGGGAGATACCATTGTCTCATTGGCCCGTTGCCGGCGTCATCCGGACGGCATGGATGTCGATGGCATTTTTACCCCCGCAGAATATCGCCGGAAAGGCTATTCACGGCTTGCAGTCGGTGCACTGGTGGAGGCCTGTCATAATGACGACCTGTATATGCATGCGGTACTGCACCTCACCGGTTTTTACGCCGGGTATGGGTTTGTAATCATCCCGGAAAAAGAGTTACCGCCAACCATTCGCGAGAGATATGTGTGGGCGGGAGGGAACCTTGAGGGAGCAGAGGTCCAGCCCATGTACCGGAAAGCCGGATTATTCTTTTCGGGAAATATCCCAAAGGAGCAGATACTCATCTGATGCATCACGGTAGTTAAACAATTAAACCGGGTTTACCTGCGAGCGTCCTACGTTATTTATACTTGAATACCAGAGGGAGTATTCAGACCCCGTATGCGAATCCGTGACATAATCCTTCCAGAAGACAAAATATTTTTCACTCTTTTCAAAGAGATGAGCCAGATGATCTCTGAAGCTTCAGTCACCTTAAATGAGATCACCCACGAACTCCCGGATAGCACAGAAAAATCTCACAAGGTACGGCAGTTTGAGCATAAATGTGACGAGATTACCCGGCGTATCTACGAACAGCTGAACGAATCACTCATCACCCCGCTCGAACCCGAAGAGATCTCCCGGCTTGCACCGGTAATGGACGATGTCATGGACCGCATTGACCGCGTCACCCAGCAGATCTGCAACTACGAGCTTGCCGAGAGTAACGAGAACCTCAAGGAATTCTCCTACTTAATCATGCTCTCTGCCACCGAGATCATAGAAGCCGTATCCGCTCTTGAAAAATTAAAAAGCCCTGAGGATGTCAAGAGCCATACAACCGAGATAAACCGGATCTATAACCTGACCATAGAGTTACAGGCAAAAGCAGTGCTCGATCTCTTCAAGACAAAGGATCTCCTGCTCATAATCAAACTCAAGGATGTCTATGAAGGGCTCGGACGGGTGATGGAGAAGTGCAATGATGTCGGGCACGCACTCAATGACATCGCGATGAGCCACGCATGATCGGCATGGAACCCCTCATCCTGTTCGGCATCATTCTCGCGCTCGCCTTAAACTTTGTAAACGGTCTCAATGATGCCTCGCATTCGATTGCAACCGTTGTTGCAACAAAAGCGCTCTCCCCGATAAAGGCGGTCTTCTCTACGGCGATCTGCAACATGATCGGGCCGTTTATCTTCTCGACAGCGGTTGCCGCCACAATCGGCACGGCGATTGTCACCAAGGGTGCCCTCACCCCGCTCTCAATTGTGGTCGCAATGGGTGCATCGATCATCCTGGTCTTTGTTGCTACCCGCATGGGAATCCCGCTCTCCAGCAGTCATGCACTGGTGGGCGGGTTGCTGGGAGCCGGGATTGGTGTGATTGGCTTGTCCGCCGTGATCCTTCCGGGCCCGGAGATCATCATCCAGGTTTTTTTCTTCGCCTTCATTGGTGCAATTCTCGGGGCCCTTATTCTTGCCATCATCTGTGCATTGTTTGAGGGAGATATCCGGTTTGGAAGCATGCTGGGAGGGATTTGTGGAGCGGGAATAATCATCCCGGTCCTGATGGTTGCCGGCGTTCTCCATATCAGTGGTCTCCTGGGAATCGTGCTCTTCATCTTCATCTCACCGCTTCTCGGCATGACCGGGGCATTTCTCTTCAATATCCTTGTCTCACAACTTATCAAACACTCAAAACAGAGCAGGGCAAAACGCATATTCCAGCCCCTGCACGTGCTCGCGTGTCTCGGGCAGGCAACCGCCCACGGGGCGAACGACGGGCAGCACGCGGTGGGAGTGATTACCGCATTACTCCTCTCATCCGGATTCCTGGCAACATTTGATGTCCCGATGTGGGTTATTGTTGCATCAGCCGTTGCCATTGGCCTGGGCACCTGTTTCGGGGGGTGGCAGGTAGTGGATAAGATGGCAAAAGATATCACAAAAATCCGGCCCTACCAGGGATTCTGTGCTGCAACTGCAAGCAGTGCCATACTCGTGATGGTGACCCAGCAGGGTATTCCCGTCTCATCCACCCATGCCATTAACGGAGCAATTATCGGAGTGGGTGCCACCCGGGGGAGAAATGCGGTGCAGTGGAAAGTTGTGCGTGAGATGATGACCGCATGGGTGATCACCATCCCGCTCGCGCTGGCAGTGTCGTGGTCGGGATACATGCTTATCAGCTATGTATTGTCGGTAGTATAGGCCCCACAATATTTCGCTATATTTTTTAAGACCAGCGACCATTTACCAGTAGGTTTGTTATGGGTCTCCGTGAGTTGTTGATACCTAAGGATAAGGTTTTTTTTGACCTGTTTGAAAAACAGGCAGGGGTCATTAAGGAGGCTGCCTGGCAGCTCGTTGCCCTGACCGAGGATTTTACCGATGTCAAACATAAACGCCACGAGATCGAGAAACTCGAACACAAGGGAGACCAGATCACCCACGATATCTACCAGCAGCTGAACAACACGTTCATCACCCCGATGGACCCCGAAGAGATCTCAAAACTTGCATCATCCCTAGACGAAGTGCTGGACTATATCGATGGCGCTACCGAGAAGATGTACTATTACAATATCGAGGGTACTGACTCCCACATGATCGAACTGGCAAAAATTATCCATATGTCCAGTATCGAACTCGAAAGTGCGGTAAAAGCGATCCGTTCGATCAAGGATCCCCGGTACATTGAAGAACGTTGTATAGAGGTAAACCGGCTCGAAAATCTTGCTGATGATGTGCTTGCACATGCGGTAACCGAGCTCTTCAAGACGACCGATGCAATCACGATCATCAAGCTCAAGGACATCTACGAACATCTTGAAACTGCAACGGATAATTGTGAAGATGTCGCAAACATCCTCTCCGATATTGCAATCCGGCACTCTTAAGGGGTAGAATCACACGTAAGGAATCTGCATGATAGAGGCACCGTTCTTCCTGATTATTGCCATCATCGCCATTGCGCTTATTTTCGATTATACCAACGGGTTTCACGATTCTGCAAACTCGATCTCAACGGTTGTCTCGACAAAAGTACTTTCACCAAGAAACGCAGTAGTCTTTGCCGCATTTTTTAACTTTATAGCAGCCTTCGGGTTTGGGGTTGCGGTTGCAAGTACCATCTCCAAAATCATTCAACTCGAGGTTGTAGACACCATTTTAGTTCCCTACATCATTCTCGCTGCCCTCACCGGTGCAATCGTGTGGAACCTTATCACCTGGTTTTTTGGCCTGCCTACCTCATCATCCCATGCACTGATTGGAGGAATTGTCGGTGCCGGCATCTCGGCTGCGGGAATAGTAGCGATCAAGTGGTCCACTGTTGAGCTCGTGGCGACATTTATGATCCTCTCCCCCCTGATCGGTTTTGGTATTGGATTTTTGTTCATGGCACTCGTGCTCAATATCACCAAGAATGCTCATAAATCAACTGCGGAAACCCATTTCAAGCGGCTCCAGCTCTGTTCAGCGGCAGCCTACAGTTTCAGCCACGGGACCAATGATGCCCAGAAGACGATGGGAATAATTCTTCCGCTTCTTTTTTCCATAGGATATTTTGGTGCAAGTGTTGATCCCAACCACTTGCCTGTCCCCTTATGGGTTATTCTGGTTTCGTATGCCGCAATTGCGCTCGGAACTCTCTCCGGGGGATGGCGGATTGTGAAAACAATGGGGTACAAAATCACCAAGCTTCGCCCGGTGCATGGATTTGCTGCAGAAACTGCCGGCGCTGCAACGATTCTCGGCGCTTCAGTTATGGGAATTCCGGTGAGTACAACCCATGTGATATGCACATCGATCATGGGGGTGGGTACCACCATGGGTGCCAGTACGGTAAAATGGGGGGTCGCACGCAGCATTGCTCTTGCATGGATCCTGACAATCCCGATCAGTGCTCTTATCGGTTTTGTTTCGTTTGCGGTGATCCGGCTCATTGTCGGTGCATAAGAACAATTCAGAAAAACCGGCAGTCAATTTTTTTCATTATTCCTCCGGAAATCGCATTTCACCGGGCATTAAACTGTATTATTTAAAAAAAAAGTGTTCTTTCGCTCTTGACTTGACGCTCCCTAAAAAAAATAACCTCACATTCGTTTTCCGGCAGGGATTACGGGAACACGATACGGATAAACTACGTGGCGAAAAATCCCTCGATTTTGTGACCCTGGGCAGGCTTTGAGCGAGGGGAATTCTGCAACATTTTTGCAATCAAATGATATTATTGCGTATTTTCCACATGAATCGAAAAAATGGGCGTTCCCGGTTTTTAGAAAAATCCCGGAGCACGTATCACTTACCGGCCCTTGACTTGAAAGGCTCATCCTTGTTCTCCATCAGCAGGTTAATGACAGTCTCCGAAATATCCCCGGCATACTCCCCTGCCCTCCTTATACTCTCAGCAATATACCCGACATGGATTGCCACCAGAGTATCCTGCCTGAGTACAAGATTTTCAATATCCCCGCAGATTGTTTCCAGTGAATGGATCGATTCGATATTCCGGTTTGCATCCTTCATATCCGCATTAAGAAACGAGATGATGCTCCGGTCAAAATTCTCCATAGACAGGGAACTTGCCTTCTTTACCGCTGCAAGGATCTTTTTGTCGAGTTCACTGTCGATAATCGGCGGCGTGTTCTCAGCAATCCTGACCGCGTGGTCACCGATTCGCTCGATGATCCGGCTGAACATGTAATAGTTCATCGCCATTGTGGCCGAGACCCCCATCTTCCGGGCCAGGGAGGCATTCTGGAGGATCATATTTGTCTGCCGGGCGATCAGCCAGTTGAGCCGGTCCACATCCATGTCGCGGTTGACGACATCATCAGCCAGCGCCTTGTTGCGGGTTTCCAACGCAGTGATCGCATCCTCGTGCATGGTCTTGACGATCACATACATGCGTTTGATCGTATTTTCAAACGGCATCTCCGAGGGATTGAGGAGATCTTTTATTGCAATTACGGATTCAGTCTCCTCCACTACTTCCTGGCCAATCGTCATCTGGGAAAAGTCCCGGACAACCGTGCGGACGAACGGGGGGAAGCGCTGTTTTGTGGTGAGCCGGATCGCAGTGAAACCGGTAATGTAGGTCCCGATGAGCAGGCGGAAGAGAAACGCCGGATCGGCAATCGTGCTGCAATCGATCTCCTTGATCCGCTGGAGGGGTTCTTCGGTGATCTTTGTCGTGACCAGCAGCGTCCCGTCCGGTTGCACAATCAGTCCGACCGGATCATTTTTCTTGATGTGTTGTTCCCCTGCCCAGTCTTTGGGAAGTGTCACCACAAATGATGCACCCCCGGTTACCTGCACCCTCCTGATTTCCATGACTCACCTCGTATTACTATAGTAAACTGATTTCACTATGTTACTCTATTCTCCTCTTTATGATATATATTCCCGTATAGTCTATGTCGAAAAACAGTATATTAGTCCAGGGTCAATGGTGGAGTGAACATCATGAAACCAACCAGGAACTCATCGTTACTCGTAACCCTTGGCCTTGCCATCCTGCTCATCGCAGCAATGGCAGTCACCGGTTGCACCGACACCGCGAACAAGAATGTCCCGGCGGCAACACCCGTACCGGTTGCAACCCCGGCAGCAGTTGTCACGGCACAGCATGCAGTCCCGGCAGCAACCCCCGTTGCACCGCAGGCAACCTCGGCGCCCGTATCAACCGGCCAGAAACAGACCATAAAGATCAGCGGTTCGACCACCGTTCTTCCAATCGTCCAGAAGGCAGCTGACCAGTATATGGCCACCCACCCTGACGCCGACATACAAGTATCCGGGGGCGGATCCGGTGTAGGTATCCAGGCAATCGGCGCAAAAAACGTTGACATCGGGATGACTTCCCGTGAAGTGACCAAAGATGAGCTGGCAAAGAACCCTGCATTTGTTGTTACCACCGTTGCACAGGATGGTATCGCGGTCGTAGTGAACCCGGCAAACACTGTCCAGTACATCACTCTTGACCAGATCAAGAACATCTACCTCGGAAAAACCACAAAGTGGACCGAGATCACCGGTGCAAATGTTCCCAACACCAACAACCAGATTGTTGTCATCGGCCGCGATAGTGCCTCAGGAACCCGCACGTATTTCGATGAGACAATTCTCCTGAAGGCTACACCAACCAACAAGATGCTGGAGAAGAACTCCAATGGTGCCGTCCTCCAGACCGTAGCCCAGACCCCCGGCTCCATCGGGTACGTCTCGATCGGATTCGTCAGCAAGGATGTCAAGGCACTCCCCGTCTGGTACAATGCGAACAAGATCATCCCCGCATCACTCGACAACGTGAAGACCAGGACCTACCCGGTATCCCGTGATCTCTATG
>JANYKQ010000061.1 GCA_025358115.1 Methanomicrobiales archaeon
GTAGGACGCGATGGTTAGAAAACCGGCAAAGATGTACAGGAACATTTCCAAGAAGGCCTATACACGGCGTAAATATATGGGCGGTGTTCCGGGTAGCAAGATTGTTCAGTTCGAGATGGGAAACCTCTCGCAGGAATTCCCCACTGAAGTTGACCTCATTGTTGAAGAGTCATGCCAGATCCGGCACAGCGCTCTCGAAGCCGCCCGTATCACGACCAACCGGCGCCTTATGAAGGAAGTCGGAAGGTCGAACTTCCACTTCAAGGTACGGGTCTTTCCCCACCATGTGCTTCGCGAAAACAAGCAGGCAACCGGTGCCGGTGCGGACCGTGTCTCTGAAGGTATGCGTCTTTCCTTTGGCAAAGCAGTCGGGACTGCAGCCCGTGTCAGTGCCGGCCAGAAGATCCTGACGGTCTATTCTACTCCCAACTATCTTGAGAAGATCAAGGATGCACTCCACCACGCGGGATACAAGCTCCCGACTCCCATCCACCTGAAGGTCAGCGAACTCAAGGTCAGCGGCAGGATCGTCTCAGCCCCCAAGCTTGTTGGCGAGAAGGTTGTTGCAGCACCGGTTGTTGCTGAAGAGGCAGCAGCGGAGCCCGCAAAGGAAGCTGTCAAGGGTGGCGGCGCAATCCATGCAAAAGGCGGCAAGGACGCCAAGGCAGCTGAGCCCGCAAAGGGTGCAGCACCGGCAAAGGGTGGCAAGGATGCCAAAGCAGCCCCTGCAAAGGGCGGCAAGAAGTAAATTTTTTTCCATTATTTTTTTTCGTTTTTTTAGATTTGCTTTTGTGCGGGTCCGGGTTTTTTAAAATTGTGCGTTTTTAGTCAATACTGCACATGAGCGAAAGGGGGGGCTATTGACCCTGAGAGAAAATACACCCAAACCGGGCTTATTTCACGAAATGATGATTCGAAAAAACCCCGTAAAACGGCACGTTTCAGTTAGCGTGGAAGATATCATTAAATTTCGCCCTGTTTGGCAAAATGCGGCTGGAAAACCCATCTCCGAATGGCTGCCAAAGGCCCTGTAATCGACGAGATTTTTGCCACGTAGTTTCACCCATCCGGCCCCCGGAAAGGCTGCCGGAATGCGGATAGATGGATCTTTTTTCACGACGGCGATTTTAAAAAATCATATAAATGACGAATTGATTCCACTCCCCCCATATCCCTTACTGCCACCAGGTAACATTCCAAGGTTAGAGCCTGAGTTCAGATAAGCCCGTTTTGGGCCGCGTTTACAAAATCCCGGCTCCGGAAAATCACGTAAAACGGCCGGTTTCAGTTCGTTGGAAAATACGCTTCCATTAAGCAGGGATTGTCAAAATGGGGCTGGAAAAGCCCTCTTGCAATGGTTGCCAAGGGCCATGGAATTGAGGGGATTTTCACCACATAGTTTCACCCACCCACCCCCCGTAAGGTCTGCCGGAATGCGAATACGTGAATCTTTTCTTCACGACAGTGATTTTAAAAGGAGGGATTTTTGGCAGTCAGACGAGGAGGGTCGGAAGAAATAGCGGGAAGAATGAACCGGAAGAATTCCCGGGAGAACTGCTCATAGCTGAACCCTTCCTCCTCAATCACCCGTTTCCATTTATCCTCCATGGACAGGATGCCCATAAAGGAGATCATCAGGTACATTGAGATCAGCCATGGGTCGAGATCCGCCCGGATCGTGCCGTCATCGATGCCCTCCTGGACCGCATCGCGCAGGATCAGCCGGCAGGTACCATACCCTTTTCCAATTTCCGCGGTACAGGGATTCTCTGTAGAAAAACGTTCAGTCCCGTAAAATTTTATCAGCCGCAGGTAATCCGGGTGTTCATCGGAAAACCGGTAATAGGCCTGCCCCAGCAGGACAACCTTGGCAATGCCCGGAACCTGCGTCTTCATGCACTCCTCATATTTTTCCTGCAGGATCCCGATGCCCCGGAGCACGATAGCCGCGAAAAGTGCCTCCTTGTTTTTAAAATAGAGATAGAGTGTGGCCTTGTTCAGCTCGACCTCATGGGCGATCCCATCCATGGAGACGTCATCGTACCCGCGGGAAAAGAAGAGGCGCTCGGCTGTATCAAGGATCTCTTTTCTCCGCTGCTCCTTTTCCCGTATCTTTCGTTCAGAGATTCCCATTTTTCCCCTCAGTCAACCGGTAGTTGTACAATAACCGGGAGTTACAGGAATTAAATGATTTGGCCTGCAGAGCCCGGATTTCTCTTTGTATATTTCCGCATGGCAGAACCTTAAAAAAAAGCAGCCCCGTTGTCTCCATTCCTTTGGCAGATTCAAAGGACCGACCGCGAAAATATTCCCGGTCCGAGACCTTTGCAAAGTTCTGTACCCGGACCCGCCAGGGAATTCCGAGGACGTTCGTAAAAAAATGCACCCACCATCACAGAACCCGTCAGAAAAAAAATTCCGGCTCCTTTCGCTCTTTATACAGGGTACTTAACCGCAGCGAAGCGTCCCTGACCAGGCCGGGTTTTACCGTTCTCGCATGGCGGGGACAATGCCTGATGCAGGCACAGCACGTGATGCATTTTTCCGTGTCGATCAGCCTGCTGTTTTCCGGATTGATTGCACCGACCGGGCATCCCTCTGCACATGCTCCACACTGAATGCACGCATCGCTGACTGCAATAAAATCAACATTCCAGAATATTGAATCTCTCCGGTAAGGATGAATCGGTTCTCCCCGGTAAGGATGACAACCGGGGATTTTTACTTCCGAAATCCGGCCGGACATTGAAACAGACTGAAGTTTTTTACGTATTTTTTGCCCGAACAATTCTGCATGTTTCAGGTCCGTTGCATCCGGACGACCAACGGCTGTTGGTGTTTTGGCAGTGGAAAAGGAGTGTTCCCCGATAAACGCTGAACCGGCAACAGGCTTGCATCCACAGTTTGTCAGGATATCTTTGAGCTCGAGCAGCGCATCGTCATATACGCGATTGCCATACACGACAACGCAGACAGCGGGGGTATTATGCGCCTGTATCGCGTGCAGCCATTCGCCTGCAAGTGCCGGAATTCTTCCCATATACACGGGTACTCCAACAATAAGCAGGTCACTTTCCGATGTATGTAGGGGCTGCTTTCTCGTATCAGGCCGGGTAATATCCAGCAGTTCAGTGTTACCGGGATTAATACCGCGGGCAATTTCCTGAACAATCGTTTTTGTTGTTCCCGTAGGTGAAAAATAAACGAGTTTCACGGTTTGTATTTTCATCTGATTCTCCCAGAAGTTGTTGACGTTTTCTTTGATAATAACCTTAATTTCAATTCCCGTTTTCGGCTGTCAGCAGACAATTCTCCACCGGCACGGCAAGACCGTCGTTTTCCCGCCAGTCTGCAAGCTTTGTTTCCATGCTGCGGAACATCCGGGTCCGCTCCTCTTCGGACAACGCTGCGATCTGTGCGGCAACCGGTAATGCCGAGAAATATGCGGGGAGGAGCCCGGCAAGTGACGGGTGACGGGAAATTTTCACACTGGATCGGATGCGTATATTGGAAAACCCGGCATCCTGTACCAGGTTTTGCAGAACCTTATGATCGGAAAGCGAACTGGCAACCCGGAAAATCTTTGTCGAATCCTCCCCGAAATATTCCGAAAAGACATCGCATATGACCATCACGTGCGGGCACATCTCGGGACGGCCCCATACACTTACGGCAAGCGTTCCCTGCGGTGCAAGGACCCGTTTCATCTCCCTCAGGGCTGCTGCCTTGTCCGGGAAGAACTGGAGCCCCTGCTGGCAGAGGACCGTGTCAAATTCCCCGGAGGAGAACGGCATGCGGCATACGTCGCTCTGGTACCACTCAATCGCAGTCGCACCCTCTATTCCTGCGCACGTACCGGCAACCCGGAGCATTCCTTCGTTGAGATCAAGCCCGGCGATCCTGCCGCCTTCCGCGCAACGATCCCGGTGCCGCAGGCAACATCCAGTACCCGGTTTCCCGGGCCGACACGTCCGGCATCGATGAGATCTGGTGTCCAGTCAGCCATCCATGTCGGGACGATAACCCGTTCATAGGTTTCAGGACCATCGGTATTCATCTGCCATGTGAAGGTGGTGCGGCTGTCCTGCAATTCTTTACGGGTTTCATGAACGATCGTGTTATCCATCGAACTCATACCATAGTTATCACGCTTAATTAAAATATAACTATCGGTTATTTTGTAACCATTGGTTTTATTCCCGGACAATCCCGGATTTTATTTCCCCCGGTTTCCTGATCTTGCCAAGCCCCGTTTCAGAAGAATCCGGACTCCCCTCAGCAACGAGTGGTGCTGCGGACCTGCCCTCTCTTTGATTGCCGGACCCGGACCGGATTGGGGAGGGTGCAGTCGTCAATTGCCGGAACAAAGCGCACTGATAAGCACAAGCTCCCAGCCAAAAGGATTTGAGTTTTTCCGGGGTGTAAAGCAACTGTTTCTTTCCAATATTTCAGACTTAGGCACAGCCCCTCAACCCGGATTAACGTTTCTTGTGCTCCAGTACTTGTAACACTCAAACCAGATGACACTGGCCCCGCCCGCAAGGGCGCATACGATGAGATCAATGAATGGCACGGTACCAAACATGAAAAGATCCTGGAGAGAGGGGATGAAGAGGACCAGGATCAGGCAGCCGGTTGTCCCCCCAAACACCCACCACATAGCCTTGTTGGGGGTGCGTAATGTAGTGAACAGGGTATCCGACCATGACCGGTTTGTCAGAATCAGACAGAGGTTCGCAATAACGATAGTCGTGAAGGTCAGGGTCCTCACTTCAGCCTCACCAAAGCCCCTGCACATTGCATGTATGTACATGAGTAAGACCACACCCAGTACGACAAATCCCTGCAGGAGGCTGAGTGCGAGAGTTTTCCGGGTAAAAAGCCCTTCATCCCTGTGCCGGGGCGGGCGGTTCATAACATTCCGCTCCTCTTTTTCTGATTCAAACACGATCGAACAGGCAGGATCGATGATCAGTTCGAGAAAAACGATATGAACCGGCAGAAGGATCAGCGGCAGGTTAAAGAGTACGGGGATGAGCGACATTCCTGCGATGGGAACGTGAATGGAGAAAATGTACGCCATTGCTTTTTTCAGGTTATCAAAAATCCTTCGTCCCAGTCGCACTGCAGAAACAATGGACGTGAAGTTGTCATCCAGTAAGACGAGTGATGATGATTCGCGGGCAACGTCGGTTCCCCTCCCGCCCATCGCAATCCCGATGTCTGCGGATTTTAACGCAGGGGCATCATTCACCCCGTCTCCGGTCATGGCAACAATTTCACCATTGGCCTTGAGGGCATTGACAATGCGCAGTTTCTGTTCCGGAACTGCCCGTGCAAAAAGAGTTGCGGTACTGATTCGCTGCCTGAGATCAGCTTCACTCATCTGTTCGAGTTCAGCGCCGGTGATACACTGGTCGGTATGGGTAAGGCCAATCTGTTGGCCGATATTCCGGGCAGTGAGGGGATAATCCCCGGTGATCATGATCACCCGGATCCCTGCAGTGGTGCATTCACGAACCGCTTCGGGAACCTGCGGGCGGATTGGGTCTGCAAACCCGACAAGCCCAAGGAACGTAAAGGAAAAATCATGCTGTCCGCCGGGGAGTTCAGGCCGGGTAAACGAAGCTTTTGCCACTCCGAGCACGCGAAGCCCTTCGGCTGCCATGACATCGACCGGTATCGCAAGATCTTTTAGTTGTTGTGGACTGAAATGACACAGGTCAGCAATTGCTTCCGGGGCTCCTTTTGTTGCAATAACATAATCATTACCGCCGGGTGATCGCCAAACATTTGACATGGCGAGGAGCTCGGGGGAAAGCGGGTATTCCTGAACCAGTTCCCAGTTGGTATGCATATGTTCAGTTGTTTTAAAGTCACCCTCGCCAAGCTGCAACAGGGCTTTTTCCATGGGATCAAAGGGATCCTTTTTGCAGGCGAGAATACTATACTCGGCAACGTCATGGCAGGCTTCAGCAACACTGTTTGTCCCCGTTGAATCGTGGTCGCACATCTCCCCCCGGGAAAAAAATTTCCGTACGGACATGCGGTTCTGGGTAAGGGTACCGGTTTTGTCAACGCAGAGAACGGTTGCCGAACCAAGGGTTTCTATCGCAGGCACCTGACGGGTCAGCACGTTTTTCCGGGAGATTCTCCATGCCCCGAGTGCAAGGAATATGGTCAGGACAACAGGGAACTCTTCCGGCAGAATTGCCATTGCAAGGGTAATGCCCGCCAGGAGTCCTTCGATCCAGTTACCCCGGCTCATGCCGTACACGATGACGATGATACCGCACAGGAAGATGCCGGTAATGGCAATCGTCCTGACAATCCGGGAGATCTCGCCTTTGAGCCGGGTCTCTCCCCGCTCCACTTTTTGCAGGACCGTCCCAATCTTCCCCATCTCGGTCCGGACACCCGTTGATCTCACTTCCACAATGCCCTGTCCCTGCACGACCATTGTTCCGGAATAGACAAACGGCTGGTCATCGCCGCCAGGGCGTTCCGGCTTTACGCCTTCTGTCCACGGAATTTTCCGGACCGGGACTGATTCACCGGTCAGGAGGGATTCATCAACGGAGACATTATTCGATGCAAGGAGGACACCATCAGCCGGGACCCTGTCGCCTTCAACAAGGATAAGCGCATCGCCGGTAACCACTTCACGTCCCGCAATCCGTTTCTGTTCGCCGTCACGGATCACCAGCGCACGGGGACTGGAAAGATTTCGCAGCGCTTCCAAGGCCCGTTCGGTCTTTTGCTCCTGGTAAACGGTGATGCCGATAATGACAAACACAAAACTCATCAACATGATGCCCTCGGTTACATCACCGAGGAAAAAATAGATCAGGCCGCTTGCTACCAGCAGGATAAACATCGGTTCTTTGATTACTTCAGCGATAATACCGAAAATACCATGTTTCTCTGATTCGGGAAGTTCATTGTATCCTTCGGTCCTGATCTTTTCAGCAGCTTCAGCACTCGAAAGACCGGTGGCTGATTTGATATCAAGAACTGGCACAGGAGTACTCCCCATTCAACGGGAAACTGCGTTTCATATCCGCAGCTTTTGGAATTTTCCCGTGCGTAATTTTTCCTTTTCGCAGGTCAGTTTCACATGCTTTAAATTTCATGCTTAAAGCGGATTGTTTACTATGTGATGAGATAAGGAATTCGATGGAATGGGGGTTCCAGAGATCCGGCAGATAAAAACCCCGGGAATGGAGGGCCGGTAACGGGTGGGTCGTGACACCTGCGAAGTGCGGACCCGTCATCTCTTTTGATTGACAGACAAGGTAACCGTATCCGGAAAGGACCAGTCGCCAGTCGCCAGTCTCCGGTACTGACAACGGGACTGATACCAGAAAAACGAGATGAAGCGATTACCTTCATGAGTTTTAACCGCACCATATCTTCAATACAAAAATTACCGGCGGGATCTATGGCAGACGGACAAGATTATTTTATCATCCTGCTCATCCTGTCGGTACTGCTGAATTTCCTGTTCCCTGTTCCTGCGTCCCTTTCCCCTCCCGCCACGTACTCCGGGTTTCTCATTATCGGTTTTGGTTTTGTTCTGGCCTTCTGGAGCCGTTCATTATTCCTGAAAAATGCAACAACCCTGCAGCCGTCTGATGAGCCCACGTCCCTTGTGACCTCGGGCCCGTTTCAGCTGAGCCGTAACCCGATATACCTGGGGATGGCATCCATCCTCCTGGGTGTCGCAGTAGTGCAGGGAACCCTGGCTGCCCTTGCATTTCCCGTCATTTTCGTTACGCTGATCGGATTTTTTATTATTCCGGGCGAAGAGCGGAAGCTGGAAAAAATATTCGGGGAACCATACCGGGAATATAAAAAAAGCGTCCGGAGATGGATTTAATACCTTATGCTTTCGGGGGCGGAGCCGGGCTTGTGGTGATTGGGCGAACCCGGGACCGGGTTGGTACCGGACCCGTCATCAATCTCCATAACCGAGGGCACTGATAGAAAACAGCATCTGTTAATAGTCAGGGCCCACTGCAAATCTGAATGGAAGCATCCCGCACCTCCCGTGGTGGAAAGTGGCATCGTGACCGTTTCCAATAAAAAACACTCTAAAGCATAACGACTCAGGTACAATGAAGAGAAAGGGGATGAAACAAATCACCGGGGATAATCGTGAATGGTTTCAGGAATGGGCAAACGAATACGATAACACGCTTGGAAAAGTTATAAGGCACCACAAACTGCTTGACCTGGTTGTCAGGGAATCGGGAGTAAAGAGAAATGACCATGTCCTCGATATTGGCTGTGGGACAGGACTGCTGTCACTGAAATTCCTCGATACGGCAGATTGCTCAGTCACGGCAATTGACAGCTCAGCCCAGATGCTCGGGATATTCCGGGAAACGATTGAAAAATGCAATCTGAACGGGAAAATTCTTTGTAAACAGATATCAGCGGAGGACATGGTGTTCGAACCCGGGCAGTTTGATATCATTGCCGCAACGGTTGCCCTGCACCATGTGAAATACAAAGAACCCGTTATCAGAAATATTTACAACTGTCTGAAAGACGGAGGCAGGTTCGTTCTTGGAGAGATGGATATTGATACAACGGGAAAACCGGATGACCCGGAACGACTGGTGAGAATTCTGCACTATCTTATCCGGGAATATGAACTTGCGATGAAGGACGGAGGCGTGCCGGCGTTTGAAAGGATGTATGATAATGGCAAGAAACATATTCTCAACGATGGTGAATACTGCATCGGCATGGACCAGTGGGCAAAACTCTGCCGGGATGCAGGGTTCCAGAACGCAGAAGTCACCCCGGTGCAGGGATTTGAATGGTTCAAGGTACTGGTTGCAACAAAATAAATCAGCAAACCTGACCTCGGTAAAACAAAAATCCATGCCTGCCGGATGCGTATGCGGGCCCTTCCTCTCTTTTGATTGGCGGACCCGGGACCGGTTTTGTACCGGGGCCGTCGTCAGGTGCCGGACCCGGGACCCCTGATAAGGGACCGGTACTGAACGGTAAAACAACACACGTTCATGCCGGAAAAAATGTTGAACTCATATCAGGGTTGCCGGATTATCTTTCAGGAATACCGTATCAGGTTTTCTTCATTGAATACCGGAGCCAGAGAATACCCGTCCCCAGTACCTCACTTTTAAGAAGTTGCAGGGGAACCTGGAGATCCATAAAACCGGCTTTATGGGGATCGAACATAGTTGGATCCGGTATACCACCTGCAAGGAAAGGATGGATAAGGACACTCACTTCATCAACAACCCCTGCCTGCAGGAGCACACTGTTGAGGGTCCCCCCGCTGTCAACCCTGATAGTATTAACACCGTAATCCCGGTTCAGCATATCGAGGGCGGTACGAACATCGATATGGTCATCTCCGGTTACCATGGCTGCGATCTTTCCATCCCGGAGAAAATCCCGGTATTCCTGCGGGGTTGAGGATGAACACAGGGCTAAAACGTCCCGCATGTAGGGCCATTTCCGGATAGCATCCCAGCAACGCACCCTTCCCCGGCTGTCGGCTATGACCAGCAACGGGCGGGGATCAGGGAGTCCATGGGGAGGTCTGAACATCTCCTCATGCTCCGGGGGAACTTCCAACGCAGGATTGTCCCGGGCTGCTGCAAGCACCGTTTCACTCCCGAAAAGAATGGCATCGGGGTTCCATTGTGCAGCAAGCGTATAATAGAGTTCAAGATCCGCCGGAAATCCGGTTATACGACCATCGAGACTTGTAGCGATATGGAGAATGACTTTTGGCAGCATAGAAAATCCTTGGATACATTTCTCTGACAAGGGAATTATAAAAACGTGGTGTGCGGCGTGAAACTAACAATCTGCTTTTACCTGTGGCTTCAGGATTTTTGGTGGAGGCTGGTCACTCTCTCCCATTATGGCCACGTGCGGTGGAGCGGGGCCGGGCCGGTACTGATTGAGCGGACCCGGAACCGGATCGGTACGGGACCCGGCGTCAATCTCCGGTGGTGAGGGCACTGATAAACAGTCTGGTTATTCTTGAATTATTTCAACAACCCGATCGACTATTGCTATCATCTTTTGGTCGTTCAGGTGACCTGCGGTGTACTGGATTATTCTTTTATCGGCAGTAAAAATCCGGGTTGGCCGCACATTACTCTCCTGCCGGAGAGATCCTGAAGAGAATTCAGCTTCGCCAATAAGAATTGCATACCGGTCCGAGACAAGCCTGCTGGTTATCTGGCAGAGAATAACATCATCGCCGTCCGGAGTAGCAAGGACAAGGGCCGGGCGTTTCTTGGCGCTGCTCAAATCCGAGAAAGGAAACAAGACGACAACTACGTCGCCCTTTACAAGTCCGCCCATGCCTCATCTTCCTCAGGACGCAGCCAGTCCTTTTTCAGGGAAGATTCGCTGGCGAGTGCTGTTTCGGAAATTATTTTGCCGGCTTTCTTCTTTTTTGCCCGGATAAAATCAAGGATCTCGCGGTAGTGATGTCGCGGCACCTGGTGCAGTTCCCTGATGATCTGTTCTTCGACTTCCACGGTAATTCACCTGCTGTGATTTGCCTGATTAATCCATTTATGCGAGAAAGATAATCAGGTTTCCTGTTATGGACATCCCCCCTCTCCCATTATGTTCGCGGTTTGTGCTGCCGGTACTGACGGGTCGGTTACATGTGTTGGGGCGGGGCCGGGCTGGTACTGATTGGACGGACCCGGGACCGGTGTAGTACCGGACCCGTCGTCAATTGCTGGTAAGGAAGGCACTGATAAAGAAGGGTTTGTCTGGAACGTACATACCTCTGTGAAAAGGTATCATGAATAATGAGAATGGAAATCTCATCGATCTAACAGCGATTCTTACCGGCAAAAAATGAAATAATTGACTCAACTATACCTTGGGAATCTGGAGGGATGCATTTGGAAGCCTTGTTCCCCAGTGCTGAACTGATATTTGTGTATGCAGTTGGACCCCCGATATATGTTGAATACACCATTGTCTGATCTGTTGCATTGAATGAAGCGGCAAACATTGCAAAACCAGGAACTACTTTTGAATTGAGGGAATTTTTCAATGGGAAATCCGGAGAACGTGTTGTGCCAAAGACAAATGGATTTCCTTTTTTATCGAGGACCAAACCTGTAGCAATATCCTGTTCATGTCCTCCGAATACGACCGGAGGAGCAACGATTTTACCTTCGGAAGAAATTTTCACAAGAAAAGCGTCCCCGTTTCCTGTCACACCGATTCTATTTTTGGAGTCCCGCGACATATTGGCGCCCGCTCCCCCGGCGACCCATGCCCCGCCATCCGTATCTGGCACGATAGTAATTGGTTCATAGTCGTTCATCGCTCCGAGATATGTCGACCATAAAAGTTGCTGGCCATCGGGAGAGATTTTTTCCGCAAATCCTTCATAAAATCCAGTACGGTTCATGATTGATGGATTCTTCAATGGAAAATCATCGGAGGTAGTTGTGCCTGCAATAAAGGCGCTGCCATCGGATCCAGAGCGGATACTTATCGCACGGTCAATCCCACTCCCTCCAATATAGGTGATATATTCCAGATGCTCCCCGTCAGGAGAAATTTTTGCAACTATTCCATCAGCCTGACCTCGGTAAACCTTCTGGAATCCGGTGGCGTTGAGTTTCTCTCCCCAGGAAAAGCCGGAGATATATGCTGAACCATCGGGGGCCACATCCATGCTCCGGAGAATGAAACCGCTTTTACTACCGATCCTGTCAGCATATACAATCGACTTTCCGTCCGGGCTGATTTTGATCACAATAGCGGCATTTCCTCCATTCTCTGTGTCAAGGAAATTATGTGTCAGCGGAAATGAGGGATCAGCTGTCCCGATCGCCAGATACAGAGAACCATCCGGGCTGCGCACCAGATTCTTAGCAGGTTTGTATGAATGGTGTTGTGTTGAAAATATCCGATAGGATTCATCAATCCCTGTCCCATCCTTGTTAAACCGTGTTATGTATGATCCACGTTCTGATCCGTCCCCAGAAAGATTCCACGATGCCGGATAATTTTTTGATTCACTTTCTACGAGAATATGGGCCGATCCACTCTGATCGACTACGATCCCCGTTCCATCTACGTATGCAGCTTGCGGATACCATGTCGAATAATCGGGAGATTGAGTTTCCGGATCTATTTTGATGAGAAAGAGTCCGAATGAAGTCTCATTATCAGATGATTTGGGAGTTCCATCAATATTGAATGACGGAGCATTGGTTCCTCCCGTGATATAGACGGCACCGTGAGAATCGATCGTCGCGATCTCCGGTTTTTCGAACATATAGACAGGCTGGTTAATTTTCATACCAACAGCCGGCGAAAAAAGAAGACAGCCAACCAGAAGAAAAAAAAGGAACGGGACCAAGATCGATCTTTTAGCCATTACAGAATATCCGGGTTTGTTTTATTTAGGTCATTACATTTAATCCTGGTTTTTCCTGAAGATATTATGAATGAAAAATGAGGACGCTCGTCTCGCGGAGTTATGGTCGTCAGATTCAAAATTATCCGTTAGGATCCATCCTGCGACATGCAGTGGGGCGGGGCCGGGCTCTCTTTTGATTGGGCGGACCCGGAACCGGATCGGTACCGGACCCGCCGTCAATCTCCGGAACCAAGGGCACTGATAACCGCATGGAGAATGAAACAAAAAGAGTAAGGTATTTCAACCCCTCCCAATTACCTGTAACGGTAAATCATGCGCACACTCTATCTCTATGTCCTCGATACTTTTGCCGACTGGGAGCCGGGCCATGTCCTGGCCGAGCTCCGTTCCGGCAGGTTCCTGAAAGATCCGGCACTCCGGTATTCCGTTGTACTCTGCGGCAGTACCTTAGATCCCGTCACCACAATGGGCGGGCTGCATCTGACGCCGGAAGTTCTCATTAAGGATATCCGCCCCGTTCCCGGAGACGTGCTCGTGCTGCCGGGAGCAGATACCTGGCTCGATCCGGGGCAGGCACCCGCACTGAAGGTGGCAGGCCGGTTGCTGGATGAAGGAATACATGTCGCCGCTATCTGCGGTGCTACCCTTGGCCTTGCAAACGCCGGCCTGCTGGACAAACGCCCGCACACCAGCAACGATCCTGCAGCCCTGAAAATGTTCTGCCCGAACTACCGGGGCGAGAATCATTATGTGAACGAACCCGCAGTAACTGACGGCAACCTCATCACCGCAAGCGGACTTGCACCGGTAGAGTTCGCGTACCAGGTA
>JANYKQ010000076.1 GCA_025358115.1 Methanomicrobiales archaeon
AGTGGCGTCTCATTCAAAGATGTGTTCAACAAGTGCCGTGCAGGCGACATGAAGTACCTGGCAAAGAACAGCCCACTCTCTGATGTTCTTCTCGATATGGTAGTAAACCATTTACCCAACCCAATCGACGCACAGAAGCGCCGTATCCCGGTCATCTGGCATGGGGACAAGGAGTCAAAGGAAGGCAAGGCCATGATCACCTGCGACCCGAACGGTCCGGTTTCCCTGATGGTTACCGACATCTCGTTTGATCCCCATGCAGGGGAAGTCGCAACCGGACGTCTCTTCTCGGGACGCATCAAGCGTGGTGACAGCCTTTACGTTATGGGTTCCGCAATGAAAGAGAACCGGCTCCAGCAGGTCGGTATCTTCATGGGACCGAAGCGTGTTGAAGTCGAAGAGATTGTCGGCGGAAACATTGCCGCAGTTACCGGTCTCCGGGATGCAATGGTCGGTTCAACCGTTACATCGCTCCTGGAAATCACACCGTTTGAGTCGCTCAAGCACTACTCTGAACCGGTCATGACCGTTGCCGTCGAGGCAAAGAACATGAAGGATCTGCCCAAGCTCGTTGAAGTGCTCCGGCAGGTTGCAAAGGAAGACCCAACGCTGATCATCACCATCAATGAAGAGACCGGTGAGCACCTGATCTCAGGCATGGGAGAGCTGCACCTTGAAATCATCACCGGACGTATTAAGCGCGACAAGGGTGTAGAAATCCTCACCTCCGAGCCAATCGTGGTTTACCGTGAGACGGTAACCCAGAAGATTGAGGCTGTTGAGGGGAAGTCCCCGAACCGCCATAACCGGTTCTATTTCGACCTCGAAGTACTGCCTGATGAGATTGTTGACCTGATCAAGAAAGGCGAGGTCTCGATGAACCAGCCAATGCTCGAGCGCCGTGACATTCTCATGAAAGTGGGTATGTCAAAGGATGACGCCAAGAGCATCAAGGATATCAAGGCTACCAACATGCTCATTGACCGGACCAAGGGTGTCCAGTACCTCAATGAGACCATGGAACTGATCATCGAAGGCATCCACGAGGCACTTGCCGGTGGTCCCCTTGCAGATGAGCCGGTCCAGAACCTCAAGATGACGCTCGTTGATGTGAAGCTCCACGAAGATGCCATTCACCGTGGCCCGGCACAGGTTATCCCTGCCGTGCGCAGTGCAATCAAGGCAGGTATGCTTATTGCAGGTGACTCGCTTCTCGAGCCGGTCCAGAAGATCCAGATCACGGTCCCGATGGACCAGATGGGAGCGGCAACCTCCCAGATCCAGGGACGGCGAGGACAGGTCTTTGACATGCAGAGCGAGGGTGACACGATCACCGTCGTAGGTAAGGCACCTGTGGCCGAGCTCTTCGGCTTTGCAGGCGATATCCGCTCAGCAACCGAAGGCCGTGCCATGTGGAACACGGAGTTTGCAGGATTCGAACTCGTGCCCAACAACATGGTCAAGGAAGTTGTAGTGGCAATCCGCAAGCGCAAAGGCTTGAAAGAGCAGATGCCCACCCCGGCAGATTACCTGTCGGCATAATCTTTTTACCTTTACCCTAAGTCCCCTATTTTTTCCTTTTGTGTCAGAAATTTTCCAACCGGTCTACCGAAATGGTAAACATGCTTTCAGCCCAATTCAAATGACAATGGCAGATGAAACCAAACTGAAAATTGTCATCTTTGGTGCATTCGGTGCAGGTAAAACTACCCTGATAAAAACGCTGGATCCCGAATCAAAACATGTCGAAGCGAACTGTGCCGGAGGAACGACAACAGTCGCCCTTGACTTCGGGCGTATCCAGAGCTATGCCTGCCGTATCCATATCTATGGAACCCCCGGGCAGGAGCGGTTCGAGTTTGCCCGGGAAATCATCACAAAAGGAATGGACGGGGCAATTCTGCTGGTGGATGTAACAAGCCCCCTGGATGGATTTACCCGCCATCTCTCGAATACCCTGCAGGACGCGAAGGTGCCCTTTGTTGTATTCCTGAACAAGTGCGAAATCGACGGGGCAAACCCGGATGCCTTTACCGGTCAGTTTGGGCTGTCAGAAGTCCGGAAGGTTTCTGCAAAAGATAAAGAGCAGTGCATGGGTGCCCTGCTCCAGTTTGCCGGGACACTGGCACCGCGCCCGAACGGGCGTAACCATACCTGATCATTTCCATTTTTCGCACAGCACCACCACCATTCCAACCGGCACCACATACCACGCGGTACCTGTGTTCATGTTTCACAGCAGAGCCTGCCAGACAAAAATCAATCAAATCCTGATTTGAAGTTCTCAACCGGATCATGATTTGAAATTTCCAGGCAGACTTTGATGGTGATTTTTCAACCGGACTTTGTTTGAAAATTTTTCACCGCGATCATGATCGCGATTGGAAAGTTGATCCGGAACAATCAAAGCTTGATTTAAAATAATAAACCGGACCCGATTTCAAATTTTTAAGCAGACTTTGATTTCAATTTTTCAACCGGACCCTGATGATAAAATGGATTTGCTGATGCCCCCGTGATGGTACCTTCTGACGTTAACTTCTTCCGTAAATTAAATCAGACCCTGATTAAAATTTTACAACCGGATCGTGATTTGAAATTTCCGGGCAGACTTTGATTTCGATTTTTCAACCGGATCCTGATTGCAAACTTTTCACCGCATTTATGATCTCGATTGGAAAGTTGATCCGGAACAATCAAACCCTGGTTTGAAAATCCCAACCGTATCCCGATTTAAAATTTTCAAGCGGAATTTGGTTTCAATGTGTAAACCAGACTTTGATTGAAAATTTTCGGGCAGATCCGGATTTATTTTTTCAATGCAGACTTTGATATTTAAAAAAATATTGCATCCCGGTGGAAAAACACCTTTTTCAGATTGCCGGAATAGTTTGGTAAGCAGGTAGGGATCTGGTGCACCAGATCCCACAATGGATACACATGTCCTGCACCATCGCAGTGCAGGTTATTAGTAAAGTCGATTTCCATCCGCCAATTCGTGTAAAAATCTTCACTCGTTCTTTGAAAAATTCCATTTCGCAAGATAGAAGATCCCGACCAGGATCAGGATCGCACTGATCCCGGCAATAATATATACCCCGCTCTCAATCCCGCAGGTCTGTCGCCCGGAGGTTTCTGCTGCAAGGCGTGCACAACCGGATGGGATGCTGATGAGAAGAAACCAGATAATGAAACTGTTGACCAGAATCTCACCAATTATTGCGAACGTTGGGATGAACATTGACTGGAATCCTATATTTTTGAGTTCTTCAGGTTGTACTGAGCTCATATACTCCGGTTTGACGGGATTTTTTAAAAAGGAACTCCTTTGTAAACAGATCTGCGGGTAATAGTGTGCAGACAGATTCCGGAACAATGCACGGTTTTTAAGGAAAAATGCTCGTTCGCATTTGAAAAAAGATTTTTCAGACGATTACCGCGCGGATGATCGTCACATCCTTGGCCGGGCGATCGCCACGAAGGGTCTTGGTCTTGCCGATCTTATCGACAACATCCATACCTTCTACAACTTTCCCAAAGACCGGGTGTTTGTCGTCAAGGAAGTTGTTGTTGACAAGGTTGATGAAGAACTGGGAACCCCCGGAGTTGGGGCCGGAATTCGCCATCGAGATTGTCCCCCGGTTGTTCCGGTTGGCTGGCCCGAACTCATCCTTGATCGCGTAACCGGGTCCACCCATACCATTGCCGTTCGGGCAGCCACCCTGCAGCATGAACCCATCGATGACGCGATGGAAGATCACGCCGTTATAGAAACCTTCTTTCACGAGTTTTTCAAAATTGCCCGCGGTGATGGGCATAGCGGGATCGAGCGCAATGGTGATATTCCCCATGTTCGTCTCGAGCCGCACGGTACTTCCTGCTGGTGCTGTCATGATATGCTGTAAGAGTATTGGAGCTGATGATTCATCTGTGTTGTGACGCTGGTAATTCGCGTGGGAAAAAAGGATATCAGATCATTTCCGCTTTAATGATCGTCACGTTCTGGAGCGGGCGGTACAACGGTCCTCCGGAAGTTGCCACTTTCCCGATCTTATCGACAACATCCATACCTTCCACCACTTTGCCGAAGACCGGGTGAATGGGATCAAGGTAATTGTTGTTTACAAAGTTGATGAAGAACTGGGAGCCACCGGTATTCGGGCCGGAATTCGCCATCGCAATGGTGCCACGGTTGTTCTGGTTGGCTGGCCCGAACTCATCCTTGATCTTATAACCCGGGCCACCGCGACCGGTACCGGTCGGATCGCCGCCCTGTACCATGAACCCGTCCATAACGCGGTGGAAGATCACGCCGTTATAGAAACCTTCTTTCACGAGTTTTTCAAAATTGCCCGCGGTGATGGGCATAGCGGGATCAAGAGCTATGACAATATCTCCCATAGTGGTTGTAAGCCGTACCCGTTTCCAGGAATCAGTAGAGACTGCAGTTGTGGCAGCAGGAACGTATGCTGCCGTTGTTATCATGCGGGTTACCTGTACAGTCCCGGATGGGATTTCTGTTTTAACGGATGATACCGGTTGCTGGGTACACCCCGCGGCGAGAAGAAATGCCGCAATGAGTACACATGCCAGCAGTACGGTGCGCACTGGTGATGACATGGTAAAGCGTTGGAAAGATAAGAAAAAAGAAGTTGCGGGACATAAGTCCCACTGCACGGGCAGTTTTTACTCGCCTTTCTTTTCGTCCCGGCGCCCGAACCAGAAGATTGCACCAACAGCAATGAACATCGAAACCAGACCGGTGATGAGGATTAAGTATCCTTTACCGCCCATGTAGTCCGTGTAATCGGTGGCCGATATATCAATTCCAAGAACTGCGACGGTATTGCCGTTTGAATCCGCTACCGAATCATCGACAGGTGCATAGGCCGACATGAATGATCCATATTTGGTGGTATACGGTTCTTTGGAGGATGTCGGGCGGGATAGTGCCCCGAAGATCTCCATCTTATCCGGGGATGTCGAAAGTTCCCCAATCTTTGCAGAACCCTGTGGATCTTCCGGATACAGGTCATCGACAAGGAATGTAACGGAATGGTCCGGGTTTACTTTTAAGATATACGCATTGATGATGGTATCATCCATGCTGCGGAGCGTGCGGAGTTTCTTTGCTACTGCCAGGTATCTTTGCGAGGTTTCATCGCCTGCTTTGAGCAGTTCGAGATCACTTGCATTCAGCTGGGTTGCCATCACGCCGGCAGTTGATTCAAATCCGGAGTGGAAGGTATCCTTGATAGCTGCCGTAGAACTCGTGTATGCAAATGCCGTGAGTGCCCCGATGATTATGATTGCAAAGATCGCACTCACCCAGAGTATCGTTGATTTTGAACAGGTGCCGGTCATTTAGCTTCGCCTCCTTAATCCGATTACAATTCCCAGGATGGTCGCAATTCCTCCGATCATGAGGGCAGGAGATGACGCACTCTTGGGCGTGGGGGTTGGTACGGGAGTCATTCCTATCGCGAGCGGGGTAGTCTGCCCGGAATTCACCGTGGCAGTTCCTGAATAATCGGTATAACCGGTGTACGTCAGCAGGATCTGGTGCATACCCGGATCTATATCGGTGATGGTTGCCGGGGTGTATCCCCTGAATATATTATCAATAAAGATCTCTGCCCCTGACGGGGTTGAGGTGATGCTGATTGCACCGGATGCCGGTACAGGAGTGGGGTTAGGCCCTATGCGGGTCATGACCACCGGTACATAGGTATTGGCATTGGGTTTGACATACACCGTCTCTATCCAGTCATTGTAACCCGATGCTGTGACCTTGATGACGTGATTGCCTGATAGTACGTTATTGAGCGTGAGACTTCCTGACGGGTTGGTGATACCCTGGTAGGCGCTGTCTATGAACACGCTGGCACCAGCCGGTGCCGAACCAATGGAGACAGAGCCATAGATTGCCGGAACCAGGCCCGGATTGATCGTCTGAGAGCTTCCTGAAGAGACATACACCGTAGTACTCCAGTCATTGTAGCCGGGTAATTTGAGTAAGATATTGTGGTTACCCGGGTAAAGCGTGAGGGTCATGGGAGTTATGCCATTGTAGGTACCGTCAACGTATACACTCGCACCGCTGGGACTCGATTTCGCATAAACCGTTCCCGTGTTGCGGGGGGGCTGGGGGGACTGCTGAAGGGTAGGATAATAGGGTGACGTTTGCCCTGCATATACATTGACAATCTGGGTGTTCGGGGTATACCCGCTCATGGTAGCCTTCAGGGTGTAGGATCCCGGTGCCAGGTTCGGGAGCGTGATGGGGGAGTACCCGTAATAATTCCCGTTCATGTAAATCGCGGCACCCGCCGGGCTGGACTGTGCATAGATAGCCCCACTCTGGGCCGGTGGCACGGTAGTCGGGGTGACAATGGGATTTATGGTTGCGAAGACTTCGACATGTTCACCACTTTCCGGCATGTGGGAGAGAGGACCCGACCATGTGGTGTAACCGTATTTTGAGACGGAGATGGTCCTGACCGGTGAACCGGTAGGGGATACGGCAACCGAGAGGATACCCCCTGATATTTCACCCTGGGGGATACCATCAAAGTAGACCGTCGCACCGTCGACATTGCATCGGGTGTCAATCCATCCTTTGCCTCCGCCGAGGGTAGGCTCAATGGTTATGGTAATTTCTGTTGTGGGTATGCGAGTGGGCTCAGTAACCATTGTCGGAATCGTGATAGTTGGTTCCGCAGTGCGCTGGGTCAGTGTTGGCATTGGTGCCGTTGGTTCCGTTGTGGGCGCCTTTGTGGGAACGGCGGTTGGAGGGACGGTCGGAACCGCTGTCGGCTCGGTTGTTGGTTTCGTTGTCGGCTCGGTCACCGGAGAAGTTACATCCCCGACAACAAGATTCGCTGATACCGGGAGGGCACAGATCGCACACAGTATCAGGATGATGATTATCATGAAAAATTGTCTTTTCACCGTATCTCTTCCTGTACTTTAACTTCAGGAGATGAGGCTATTTATAGCATACGATTTTTTTAGAAACAGAGAGGTGAGATTTTTATTGTTGATGGACAAGCCCCTTGATCACACCGGCAAGCCGCGAGATCCCGGTTTTTATCATCTCTTCGTCAGGATAGGAGAAATTCAGTCGAATGGTGTCCTCCCCGCCACCATCGGTATAGAATGGCATGCCCGGCAGCACAGCGACTTTCTTCTTCACACCCTCATCAAAAACCCTGCGGGAGGAGATACCGGGCGGGAGGGTTGCCATCAGGAACATCCCCCCTTCCGGAGTGGTGTGAGACACCTGTGGTAACTGGTCATTGAGCAGATCGCACATGAGGCGGCATTTCCCGCCGTAAACCCGGGTAATCCGGCGGATATGCTCATCGAGATCGTGCGTGGTAAGGTACCGGTGCAGGATCTTCTGGCAGAGGAAATTGGAATGCAGGTCTGCAGCCTGCTTGACAACATTGAACGGAGCAAGGATCTCCGGGGGTGCATAGATCCAACCGATGCGCATGCCCGGCGCAATGATCTTGGAGAATGAACCGGAGATGACACACTTCTCCGGCAGGTACTTCTTCACAGGCGGCCGAGGTTTTGAATCAAAGAAGAGTTCCCCAAAAGCGTCATCTTCATAAAAGACGGTGTCACTCTTCCGGAGTATGTCGGCGATTGCCTTGCGTTTCTCCTGCGAGTAGGTTCTTCCGGATGGGTTCTGGGAGTTCGGAATGCCATAGAAGAATTTCGCATTGCTTGTTCTGACGAATTGTTCGAACTTTGCGAGATCCGGGCCATCGTCATCCAGCGGGACGGTATCAATGACCGGTTCATAGAGGGAAAAGGCTTCAATGGCACCGAGATAGCCGGGTCGTTCCATGCCGACATGGTCACCCGTATTGAGGAAAATTTTGGCAAAGAGATCAAGGCACTGCTGCGAGCCATTGACGATCTGGATCTCTTCTGCGGTAGCAGGCAGTCCCAGCCGGGTGCGATAACGGTCCGCAATGTACTCCCGCAACGGCAGGTATCCGTCAGTCGTTGTGTACTGGAGCGCGATCCGGGCATCCTCTTCCATGACCTGACGGGTTGCCTGTGCAATCCCTTCGGTATCAATGAGTGAAGTGGACGGGAGCCCTCCTGCAAACGAGATGATGGACGGGTTGTTCGATACGGAAAAAAGTTCGGATAAAAATGACTCCGGTGCCCGTTTGATCCGGTCTGCAAAGTGAAATGACATGAAGTGCTCCCGTGGTATACAGGTACCAGATTGGCGATTCACCCAAAAAAACCCGCCCATCCGGCCATCAGCCATCTGGTTCCTGTTCCCGTTACCCCGCAAACTTTTTTTGTGGATTCCCCAAACGGTACCCTATGACCCTGACCCGTGCGGATGATGCAGCAGCCACGTTCACGAACGGCTTTTCCTGTTCGCAGGCAGTCTGCCTTGCCTTTGCAGACGATTTCGGTATCGATCGCGAGACTGCATTAAAACTCTCATGCGCCCTTGGCGGCGGAATGTCACATACGGGCAATACCTGCGGGGCAGTGACGGGAGCTCTCATGGTGATCGGTATGAAGTACGGGCGAACCCGGCTCGACGACCTGGCAGCAAAAGAGAAGACGTACGAGGTAACCAACGCGTTTATGACAGAGTTCCTGCGCAGGAATCACTCGCTGAACTGCACGGATCTGATCGGGCACAACCTCTCGGACCCAAATGCACTCGCTCTTGCACGGGAGAGAAAATTGTTTCACACGAAATGTGCAAAGTTCGTCCGGGATGCCGGTGAGATCCTGGAGAAGGTCCTCTGATTGTAGGTAAGAAACGATTCTTTTTAAGTACCCATTGAAGGATCTTAACCAAAAAAAGAGAAAATTTGTCTAAGTCCTGCCGGAAATGTACCGGAGGACTTACGCTGCGTCAGCTACCTCGATCCTGATGATCTCGGAGTTGACTGCACCCATGGTCTTGTGCAGGACTTCACAGCGGGCATCGTGCACCAGTTCGATGGATTCACGAATACTGGCGAGTGCTTCACCCTGTGTGCTGCCCTTTCCAAGAGCCTCGGATAACTCAACGCAGCGGGCGGTATATCCGCCATCTGCCTGAGCATCGAGGATGATGGTGTAGTGCATGATCATTATACAATGAGATAGATATTCACATAGTTTTTGGTCGGATTCCGCATTACTCACTGAGGATGGCGTAAAAAGCGGGTCTGCAGGTTCGCAGGCCCCGTTTGTTCATCGGGTGCTACTGATCAAAAAGAGTAAATTTCCATGAGCAGTACGGGATATCAGGCAGCGATTCCGGAGGACAGGAAATGCATTCGGTGGTGATCCGCGTGTCAATTTCCCGGGCAAAGAGGGGAAAATCCACAAGCCCTATTGATTTGCACGGGAAGACAGGCATTTTCTTACGCTCGCGGGCTGCATGCACCCGGCAGGTTCTCATCGTGAGAATGAGGGTATTGGCATCGCAACGCACGATCTGCTGTTCATTTATGAGATGAAACAGCCGGTTCTTCAGTGCAGTTTCAAGAGCATCCAGTCCGCCATCCCGGGGAAGATCCAGCCGCGTAAGGATCCTCTGTGCTTCAATAACCGAAAACTGCTCCCACACCCGTCGATCCATCTCAAGCGCAGCCCCCATACCGTATTTCTGCTCTGCTGCCTGGAACCAGAGCCCGTCGATTGCCAGCCAGTTCTTCGCTGCATCCACAAGTTCCCTTGAAAGAAGGTGCTCTTCTGAACAGGTCATAATCTGACATTGGTAACAGATGCACAAATATCTGACCGGCCTGGAGGTAATGGGCATCCGGTTATCTTTTTCGCATATCATCTGCACCAGCACTGAAGGGCGCGGTTTCACCCGCAGGAGAGAGATGCACTGCTCCGCGATCGGTTTTTTGGATGCACCCGTCCATCAAGGTATGCCAGAATCATTTTCATCCGCGACTGCGCCTTGCTCTTCCTCCCTCTGGATTCGGGCAGCTTCCCGGGCCGTCTCGTACAGCCGGATGTGATCTTCTATGGCAGCCCGGCTCTCCTTCTGGTACCGTCCGAACTCCATATCCACAAGAAACATCCGGGCTGCATCGCCGATCGCCTTGTGAGGCTTGATGACATACTGGTACTGCGGCGGAATCGTGTAGGAGAGATGCAGAGACCGGATTGTGGTACTGGTGATGCCAAATCCGATGATCATTGACATGCGGTCAAGCGAAATCTGTTCTTTCAGCTGGACCGCATGAGCGATCTCGTGCTGGATATCACGGGTGAGGAACCCATCTGTTCTTACCCGTGCCTGCCGGAATGCCACCATCTCCCGCTGCCGGGCAAAAAAGACCAGGGTCCCGATATTCCTGCTGTTCAGGGCCTGCATAAAGAGCCGGAGCTCGGCATTTACCGCAGCGATGGCAGTGCGGGCTTTGCGGGCGCCGGCAGGACTCAGGTGGAAGCGGTGATCAAAGGGCTGGGTGCGGGCCGGTTCGGCAAGGTTGAAAACCCTCCTGCGGGCATCCACCCGTTTTCCGACATCGTTTAAGATGTTCTTCCAGAGTTCAACCTCGATATCGGCATGAAAAGGTTTGCCGGCAAACGACAGGCCATCGGTGGCAGGATCGTGCAGCACCACACCAATCTCGATAGGGATCTGCATACGCTGGTGCGTGCCGTAGATGCCGGCAAATTCCATGTCTATGTATGCAGTCAGGGGGGCGGTCATAGGCGGGAACGGTTGAGTATTGTGACACGGGTCAGTAATTATGTGTAATGGTTTTGCTCCCTTTTTTAAAATGCCGGTCCGGTTGGCTACCGGTTCATATCCAGCTGCTGTTGTATCTTTTGGGCAGTCGCTTCTCCCGCTTTGTCCAGGGGAACGAGTGTTATCCTGTCAGCGGATGCTACCCCGACACCCAGCTCTGCTGCCCGGGCGATCTGTTCCTGTTCAAAGATCCCACCATTCATCACATCCGGAACAGTCCCGAATGAACGGAGCAGGGCAACACCCACTGCGTCGATTGCAACCCGGTCCGTACCGGCAATTATCACCCCCGGCCTGATCAGTTTTCCCTGGTCTGGTCCCCCGCTGGAGAACCCTTCAACCGCGTCCATGACGATCAGGTCGGTCCGGTAGAATTTGTTGATCTCGGCGATCATCGCACGCTGGCGGGGGGAGTTGTGCAGTTCATTCATGAAATCATAATTGAGCCCGGGGACTCGTTTTGCCACAAGACCAACGGAGTTTTTGAGAGACATGGTGAAGTGTCCGCCGTACCGGTGGGTTTTGAGGCAGCAGGTCTGCACAACCCGGTCTGCCCGGGCAAAAACGGTTGCCAGAAAAAAACCCCGGGACCAGTAAAGACCAGGTGCCTGGACTTCATACCAGCCATTTCGGTCGACATCATCCAGCACGGTTACCAAGAAGCCCCGATCACGGGCAAGGGCAGTCACTCCCATCTCATCCAGCACCGCTTTAGTATTTCCCATACCACTGCGTTCGGCAAGGGTGAGCCGGGCTGGTTTTTGCTCAAGAATCGTACTGCATATTGAGTCAAGCGTATCGATATGCGTCGAAGCAGGAAATGGATCTGCGCTGTTGTAGTTCGCTTTGAGAGCGACAGACATGCCGGAAAAACCTGATAGATCGAATCCGGCAAGCACCCGCTCAACGCCATCCTTCCGGTCCTGTGCGCCGGCAAGAAATATCTCCGCATTCCCGGTCATGGTTATCCCTTTTCAACGGTATCACGGCATACATTATGAACATTCGCTTACGAGGAAAAAACCGGTCTAATGCCGGGTTTGCTCCAGTGCAACACACGAAGGGTGTCGTAACCGGTACGGGGGTAAAATACTGAAGGTTCCGGTTTATGCAATAAAAGCAGTACATTGAAAAGAGTATGGCGATGCAGCCGCGTTGGATCTAATCTGACCGGCCTTCTTCTTCTATCCGTTTGACTGCAATATCACAATAACGGGGATCGATCTCTATCCCCATACCCCGCCGGTTGCACCGGGCGGCAGCGACAAGGGTTGATCCACTGCCCATAAAGGGATCGAGTATAGTGTCACCGACAAACGAGAACAGTTTCATGCACCGTAATGGCAGCTCAACCGGGAACGGGGCGGGGTGGCCGATCTTGGTCTTGCGCTCGCCATTGAATGTCCAGAGCCCGTTGGTCCATGCCATGAACTCCTCGCGGCTGATGTCGGATTCCCGGGATCCGCTCGTTTTTTTCCAGGATTTTTTATAAAGGACCACGATCAATTCCACGGGTGCAATCACATAGGGTGCCGATGCACTCTGCCATGAACCCCACGCGGTTCTTCGGGAGATATTTCCCTCGTTCCAGACAATAGTCGAATGGTATGCAAACCCGCATTTCTTTGCGATCGTTGTCAGGTCAGCTCCAACACTCTGCTGGCCACCTTTGTTCTTATCGAGCGGAATATTGAGGCAGAACCGGCCGTCATCTTTCAGCCAGCCATGGCAGCGTTTCATCCAGCGTTTTGAGAATGCGAGATATTCATCGTACGTGATCTGGTCATCGTGGCTGTTGTACTTGATGTCCACATTGTAAGGTGGTGATGTAATGACGAGATCGATACTTTCCGGCGCAACAAGACGGGTGGAGAATAGATCCTCGTTGATGATGTTCGTTTGCCCCCTGGTAAAAAAAAATCCGCTCTTCACGCCGTGCTCTCCTCTCGTACTGTAGATCTTCGTTACCCTGTGGTATAGCATTTCGCCAGCAGGAACTCAAGGATGAGATCCGGATCTGGTCTTTCCGTCACGTATTGGATCGAGTTTTGACCGGAATGCAGCTAACCTGCAGGTTAGATGAATAACTTTTACCATCCGTCTATTATTATCTGTCATGAATCGCACCTTGAAAACAGCGACCCACAGTTAAGGTGGGGATAGGATGGAAGGGTTCGTGAACGGTCAGCGGTTTATATGGATGATGGTCTGGCTGGCAATTTCGTTTGTTTTTATTTTACCCATTGCCAGCGCCCTTGTTGATAACACGGATATCCCTTCCAGTACCGGTCCGCTCGACAAGGACAACCCCGAACTAATCTCAGTCCTCAAATCAAATGCCGCATATGTCGGAGTCACACAGCAAGCCCGGATGGACGGTGTGATCGGGTATATCGATCGGATCAGCGATGGTGCCGGCACTACCAATCTCCGGTGGATACAGGATGATTACCTCGCTGCTGCATCCTCAATTCCCCTGTTATACACTTCTGATGAGATAACTACCACCCGGGGAGAGATGCGGGCACAGTCTATCCGGTTTTTTGAAGAAACCATGACCCAGATGGCCGCATATAATGGAAATAATGAAGAACTGAGGGCCTGCACAAACGAAACAGAAACTAAAGCTGAAAACGCCTTTGCCCGTATGCCGGATTCAGCGTGGCTGATAAAAGGCAGCGCACGCCTGGCTGCCTTCAATGCCAGTGCCGGGGAACGTGCGGCACTCCTGCTAACGCTAGCCGGTAAAGGTGTAGACATTACTGAAATCCGGAAAATTTCTGACCAGATCGATGCCAAACGCACGGATATGCAGGCAATAGTAGTAAAACATCAGGACGGGGCCATCCTTTCCTTAAACAGCGGCATCGCCCGGCTCAACGGCCAGTTCCGCAGCACGGTCGACGATGCCCTCAAAAACCATGAAATCCAGATCAAAACCGCCGCGATGCTGGCAATGAAATAATGAGAAATAATGACCCCGTAACACCTGTTCGGGACTGCTTATACAATTGGTCTCTTATTGTTACCCGGTAATTTTATCACTTGATTGGAGTAGATCACTACTATGGTTACAAAAGAGATTTTCAAGAGTGTTCCCGGTATCCTTCGCCCGTTCAAGGAATACCTGCTCTCCCTGAAACTGGCAGAAGGCGACCAGATCGTATACTACGGCTGTGTAGGCACCTGTACCCCGTTTGTTGAACTGCTGGCGATGACTATGCGGGGGCTGCGCCTCGAACAGGTTTTTATCCCGCTTATCGATGAATCCAAGGCAAAAAAGATCATTGAAATACCGGATATAGGCATGCAGGTCAGCGGGGGTCCTGCTCAGCTGCATCCCCGGGTGATTGTGATCATGGGGGGGCTGGCTATGCCGAACATGCCACTGACAAAAGGGGATATACAGACGATCATCCAGCGGTATGGCCCGGTCAAAGTTGTCGGAGTCTGTTTCATGAGCATGTTTGAAAAAGCCGGTTGGCTTGATACGATCTCCTTTGATCTGATGATCGATGCAACCATTGATCCGGTTACCGTAACAAAAAAAGAGTGAGTTTTTCCCGCCGGATTTTATTTTTTTCCAACAGAGAAGATGATCAGGATAATAATGAGCACTCCGCTTATGGTGAGAAATAAAAACGTAGACACATCATCCCGCGGCACGCCACCCGGAATCCCGGGGTCGGGGGGGGATGGAGGCAGGGAAGTGTTGGAATTTTTCACGGTAAATGTTGCAATCCCGGTACCTGTTTTATTTTCTTTTTCCCATCCTACCGTCAGGTAGTATTCTCCCGGGGGAAGGCCGGGTGCATTGAGTTCGTAACTCCAGTGGTTAATCTGGCTGCCTGCTACAATAGGAAGTGTGTTTGAAGTGATGAGAGCATTTGAACTCTTGTTGTAGATGTGAGCACGGAGATAATTTTCCGTACCCATATTCGTTGTACCGGTAATGACGATCCCTTCACCGTTTATCTTGTCAGATAACCGTAACTTGGAGCCGGTTACCAGATTATCAAACTGCACAGATGGTTCTTCTACAAAAAAATATTCAGGAAAGAAGATATCATCAACACCAGGAATCTTTGCAGCCTCCACAAGAACTGCAACAACTGGCCGGACATTTCCCTGAAGGTCCTGGCGGGAACCAAGTTTTTCAATGATCTTACCACGGTTCATGATGGTAAGATTCCCGCTACTGTCCGTTCCGGGTTCAATCTCCATTGTACCACTCGGGCCCGGGTACTGGAGTACTATGGCGTACTGGCCCTCGGATAATTTTTCTGTTGTCGTGGGTTTTATCGAGACCGAGAAATTCCCCTGCCGATCCGGGGTGACAGCGACAGTATCAAAGGAATTTCTCCCGATTATCCAGACGGTTACCATACCGTCTTTTGCGCCGGTACCACTTATGGAAAATGTATCACCTTTTGTAATTATTTCCGGGGCGCTGGTAGTGTAATATACCGATGCAGTAACGGGGATAACCATGGATACAAGGAGTAAGACAATCACTGCGGCACGTATGGTACTGATCTTCATGTCTCTCCCCCCAGTTGTGCTGGATAGTGATCTTTAGCCTTTTGGTGATAAACGTTTTTTGTGTTCGGGAGAGTAATAGGGAAAACACAAACCTTCACTGGCAGGTAATTCACTCCCGGTCACTTTACCCGGCAGCAGATCCCTGTCGCACCCCGCCAGATTCCATATCTGTAACCTCAATGTTTAGTTATAATTCAGTAATGCAAGTTATACGGAAAGAGAGATTTCGAAAACTGCACTACCATTTGTTATGCTGTTGACAATCACAATGAATCATCTTTCGAATAGTTGAACAGAGCCAACATTATTCGCAGAGCTTGATGAAAAACAGAATTAAAAAAATTAGATGTAGGGGTTCCGGAGTCCCTTGCCGGTACCGAACGTAGCACGCGCTTCGAGCGTTGCTTTGTTCTTTGAGATCTTCTCGTTTGCAAGCTTGGTTACGAGTTCCAGACCTGGCTTGACCTTCTCGATCGGCTGGGTCTCGAAGCAACCTGCTGCCATTGCCTTTGCCCAGACCGAGTCTCCGATCTTGGACCTGACCATGACGGT
>JANYKQ010000090.1 GCA_025358115.1 Methanomicrobiales archaeon
AATGTCGGCTATGGCTTCCGGATTTGTTCTGCATAAGTCCAGAATCTCTTCGCGGTTGACTGCCATCTATGTTTATTGAAGAACTCTTTGTATTTTGATCTGCCGGTTTGTTTGTCAGAACATATCTGAATAGTTACAAAATATCTTAAAAAAGATTACCTGACCGGGAACAACCGGTCTATATAGGAAGCGGCAACCACGAGGATTGAGCCGGCCAGGAGGACGATCCAGGCATACCCGAAGCTGAAAAATCCTGCTGCAAACATTGCAATAGATCCCATGTTCCTGATCCCGTTATACCCGGTCATTGCATCCATGAAAAATACAAGGATTGTGATGAAGACCACAATCCCGGCACCCTGGGCTTCCTGGATCTTCTTTAAGAAGAGGAGGCCGATGATAACAAGGGCCGAGAGAATTAACGCCCCGCCGTAAATGTCAAACCCGGGGGTCATAAACGTTACCGACAGGGTCTTTCCAAGGACGGTTACTGAGAATAACGGGACAAAACATCCGATGATGAGCAGGACTGCACCGATGATTCCTGCAATCTGGGCCTTTGAGGCTCCGCAAATACTACAGTTTTCCATGCGGTTCATTTTGTTTTTGATTATTAAAGGGTATGGTTATTCCCGAGGAGCCGGCCGGTATTCACCCTGTGCTGTCCTCACGCGGTACTTTTGCGGCATCTTCGATAAGGGTCTCCTCTTCTTCCTCCATCTCTGCCTCTTTTTCTGCCTCTCCCCGGAAGAAGAGATGCTCGATCACCAGAGCAGAAAAGATGCCCACAATAAAGGAGTTTGCAAGGACAGGTTCTAACCGGGTATTCATCAGGGTCCTGGTGGTGACCGGAAGGAATGCAATAAGCGTTGCAAAGATAAGCGCAACACCAATGACGAGCCCGGAATTATACCCGATCCCGCCGCTGCGTTCCTTTGCAAGATTGAGCGTTGCTGCAAACATCCCCCCGAGCAGGTAGATGAACAGGCACGCGATTACGACCGGGGGAATCGCCATCAGGGTCGAGACAATGACCGGGGAGAACCCGATGAGGATAAAGAGGATGCCTGTGCAGGCAAGCGGATACCGGGACGCCTGCCGGCTTGCGAGGACGACATTTAACGAGAAGTTGGAGTTCGCACACCCGATGACCCCGGTACATCCGGCCACCACGCTGGAGAGTCCCGTCACCGCCATCCCGCGCCGGAACCGGCTGTCCATGCCCTCAGGTTTAAGTGAAAGTTCGATGGATTCTGCCGCGCTGAAATCGATCACAAGAACGGTGAAGTAACAGAACAGGAACGCAACAAGGAGCGGGAGGCTGAATTCGAAACCTGTCGGAATGATACCGGTGAAGAGTCCGAAGGGAGCGCTGCTGATCGCAGGAGGACTGAAGGGAAATATCACCATGTACAGGACAACCCCAAGGATCATGGCAATTGGCAGCAGGAGCTGTTTTGCCATCCCTTTGAGTAAACTGGCAAGACCGAGCATGAAGAGCGTGAAGAGGATGGCAAAGATCAGGTAATCGGTTGGGTTTTCAACCGGTGATTTTGGGATGATAAGACCCAGGATCATGGGGGTAACGGCAAAACAACTCATGAGGAGTACGGTCACGATGATGTTGAACGTGAAGAGTTTTTTTAAGAAGTGGTGAGCTTTGAGGACTGCAAGCCCGCAGATGGCCAGGCCGCAGAGGATCATCGAGGTGAAGACCGCATTTGTGGTGTATGCAAGTCCTGCACCGACACCGATGATAATGATCGCAGTCGGACCCACTCCTATCGGCAGGCGGTGACCAAGGAACACCTGGAGGATCTGGAAGATGCCGCTCACGACAAATATTGCCTGGATGACCTGCATCTGGAGTGCCGGTTCGGTATGCAGCATGGGTGCAACCAGCATCCCGTATATCAGGGCTGATGGCATCAGGATGACGAACCACTGGAGAGTTGCGATCACCAGGTTTGTTGCCGGGGGGATCTCATCGATCTGCGAGAGAAGTTTCATTCCTTACCTCCTTACTGTCTGCTGCCGGAGCAGCGTATAGGGATTTTTCCGGTGTACCTGAAGTGGCTCGCTGCTCCGCCCTGCATTTTTCCCGCCAGGCGGGATCAACGGGACTCCGGAAAATTCGCATTCTCATCATCCTATGCATGACTTACGTAAAAAATCATGATACCTGCAGTTCACCCGCAGATGTGCCGGAGATCACTTTTACGGCATAAGATTTAAAAAAGAAACATTAAGAAAACTGCAATTCTATCTCTATTATGAAACGATTGCTCTGTATCGCACTTCTACTCGTTCTTTGTCTTGTCATCAGCGGATGTACCCAGCAGCCGGTCACCCCATCAACTGCCGGAACACCGACCGCTGCTCAAAGTACCACGACACCCGTAACTCCTGCAGCCGGAAACGCTCTGGTTCAACTCTCAAATATCCAGCCGAATGCTTCACTCACGTTGGATCCCGGTACATTCATCCTCTCGTTCAAGACCGATGGTCCAGAAAAAATGGTGTTTCAAATCAATGGATTTCAGGATGATGAGATAACTGAGCTCTCCACAACCGGCCCGTTCTCCGGTTCGCTCACCTTCGGCCCGGTGATTAAGACCGGAATATATTCTATGAATGTCACGGGCAACGGGTCATGGACTGCACAGGTAACCCAAGTCAATCCAAAGACCCCGCTTACCGTTCCCGTCAATTTGTCGGGTTCAGGTACGCAGGTAACCCCGTTCTTCTATTTGGAAAAAGGGCAGTATTTCTTTGAGAGAAATGAGACCGGCCTATCCTCTCCCCTGTATTTCCTCCGCTACGCAAACGGGAGTTACCTTATGGATGTCAATAATACCTATGTCCAGCCGGGCTTTGGAGAGGACTCGCCCCATCCATTCCTGTTTATTTACATAACAGAATCCGGAAATTATTACCTGAACACGCTCACGAATAAGAATCCCGGTACCTGGTCTGCATCCATCAGCCCGGTTCCCGTCATCCCTTTCATGGGTCCCGGGCCGGCACTACCGGAGAAAGGAGTGAAATAACCCCTTTTTCATCCTGCTTTTTTACCTTCTGTCACGAATCGCTCACCCGGCGCCCGTGCCGTTTTTAAACCAGACTCTGATGAAGCGCAATATGCATTTTTCCCGTGCAAAAACTTCCTCATAAAAACAAGCGCGGGAGAACGCACCAATAAATAGATCGTGACAGGAACTATTGCATTAAAAGTCCGGATTGAGATCCACCCGTTCAATTACCTTACCGAAAAGGTGTCCGGTAGATTTCTCCGACCGGGGGAATATTTTTTTGCCCCGGTTAAACACAGAAATGTTCAGGGTGAATGTATGCCAGCAGAAGAGGAACCCACAAAGAAGACCGGACCATTTCCCTTTCTTTCGGGGATCCTTCCGATAAGAAAATCGCAGGTGCCCCTCGACATCATTGCGGGAATCACCCTTGCAGCGCTTGCAATCCCCCAGGTTATGGGGTACGCAAAAATTGCCGGTGTCCCGGTTGTCTATGGCCTCTACACGCTTCTGCTTCCCCTGGCGGTATTTGCCCTCTTCGGGAATTCCCGGCACCTGGTGGTTGCTGCGGATTCAGCTACCGCAGCGCTTCTCGCAACTGCGCTGGTGACTATGGCGCTTCCCGGCTCTCCCGGGTATGTGGCTCTTGCCGGCATGGTGGCACTGCTTGCAGGGGGATTTTTGATCCTCGCTCGTATCTTCAGGCTCAGTTTTATCGCGGACTTTCTCTCCCGCACGGTCCTTATCGGATTTCTGACCGGCGTGGGGATACAGGTAGCACTGGGCCAGATTCCTGAGATGTTCGGGGTGCTCAAAGAGGGAGACAATCCAATCCTGCAGATAATAACCATATTTACAAAAGAGATCCCCCAGATGAATGGATTGACCATTGTTCTTTCACTGCTGGTCCTCTTCATCATCCTCTGCGGAAGCAGGTACCTGAAAAAAGTACCCTGGACATTTTTTGTCGTCATCGGGACCATCATTGCAAGCTGGGCGCTGAATCTCGAAGCCCGGGGGGTAGAAATAATCGGCACTGTCCCCGCGGGTCTTCCTCCGGTTGCATTTCCTGCCATCCCCCTGGACAAGATCCCCGATCTTCTTGGGGTTGCTGCTGCCTGTTTTATCGTAATTCTTGCCCAGAGCGCCCTCACCTCTCGGGCATATGCGATGCGGCACGGGGAAAAATTTGATGAGGGCGGGGACCTTGTCGGTCTTGGCCTTTCCAATGTGGCAGCCGGGATGTCGGGTACCTTTGTGGTCAACGGGAGTCCGACCATGACGGAAGTTGCCGATACTTCCGGGGGGAAATCCCAGCTTGCCCAGCTGGTCACGGTTGGTATCGTGCTCGTTGTGCTCCTCTTCCTTACCGTACCCCTTTCCTTCCTGCCCGGGGCGGTGCTGGCAACCATTGTTTTTACCATCGGGATTCACCTGATCGATCTCAACGGCATGAAAGAACTCCTTGATCGTCGTCCGGTTGAGTTTGTTGTTGCCTTCATCACCGCAGTGGCTGTGATCTTTGTCGGGGTGAGATGGGGTATCATCCTTGCTATTGTACTTTCGATAATTGCCCATCTCCGCCATAGTTACAAACCCTTAAACTTCCTCCTTGTCGAAGCCCCCCACCGGGGATGGTTGTTTACTCCCCTCGAATCCGGAAACCAGGCCGCACCCGGACTGGTGATCTACCAGTTTGCAGCAAACCTGTATTATGCCAACGAGGCCCGTTTCACCAGCGAAATACTCGAGGTTGTGAAAAACGCAAGTCCATCGCTGAAATGGTTCTGCATTTCTGCGTCATCGATTCATGATATCGATTTTTCCGGCTCTGAAGCGCTCAGACAACTGCACGGGGAACTCAAAAAACAGGGGATAACGCTCGTGATGTGCTATGTTGAACCCCATGTCATGCACCAGCTGGAACGGGACAAACTCGTTGATCTGATCGGAAAGGAACACATCTTTGCGTTCACCAAAGATGTGGCGGTTGCGTATGAAAAAAATTTATAGGGTGTGGGGGTGCTTTCCCTCAGGTATCCCTTGCCGGAGATACCTTACCTGAGGAGATCTGACACTGAGTGGAAAAAAGCCCTATGCGGGCTCCGTTTGCCTTTTTGGTACGCCGGTCGGTACCGGGAAACCCCGTAAAATCGACCGATTCGGATCTTGTGGAAAATGCGCGTAAATAGAGGCTCGTTTGCCAAAATATGGCAGGAAAGCCCATCGCCCAAAGCCAGCCAAGGGCCCTGGGATCGAGGCATGTATCGCCACTTAGTTCAGCCCATCCGGGCCCCGGAAAGGCTGCCGGAATGAGAATGTGAGGATCGTTTTTTCCGGGGATGTCTGAAAAACAGGGTTTTAACCTGGAATATAGAGAGACGGTCGCGGAGCGGGGGCGAGCACGGCGGAGCTGTGCGAAGCGTGCGATGCAGGCGGCGATGAGCAGACCAGCATAATGCATTTCACCCAAATACTTTTGTTGATATGAAGATCGGTCGGTCATGTTCACTCGTCCTCGTTCCGATTGCTCGCACACCGGCTCCTGCTTGCAGGGTCCGGGATATCAGGTGTCGTAGTTGCAATCATCCGGGTACTGGCCCGGGTAGTGGACCCGGTAACGGCGCAGCATGTTGTTCGGGATTATTCAGGGAATCTGGGGTAACTAATGAGATGAGAGGATATTGTATCCCCCCTGATTTTTCCGGTTACAGAGGAACGAACCGGTAACACCCTTTCGGTACCGTCATCTCGAACCGGGCCCCTTTGCCCGGCTCACCGGTCTCGATGATCGTGATACCGGTAATGGACAGAATTTCCCGGGAAAGGAAAAGTCCGAGTCCGGTGTTCTTCCCGAATCCCTGCTCAAAGATTTGCTCCTTTTCCCCGGCAGGGATACCAACTCCGTTGTCTTCGCATACAACGATATAAATGTCATCGCGTTCTTCCAAAGAGAACCGGATGGTCGTGATCTTCCCGCCGTATCGTGCCGCGTTATCCATCAGGTTGTAAAAGACCCTGACAACCAGCGGGTCGGCAAAAACTTCTGCTCCGGCAGGAAGCTCATTTTTTACCATGACATTTCCAAGCGGGACCTGCTTTGCCGCAGTCTCGACGAGTGTGCGGCAGTCCTGCCAGGCCGGGGCATTGATACCGATCTTCTCGTATTCTCTGGTGAACTGGATAATGGAAGAGATGCGTTGTGCAGCGGTTACGGCCTTCTGAAAATAATCGGAGAGTGAGGGTTCGGGCAGCTTCTTTTTGAGCAGGGTGAGGTAGCCCTGAAGTGCCGTCATCTGGTTGTTGATGTCGTGCCGGGTTATACTTGAGAGGAGGTTGAGTTTTTTGTTCGCCAGAAGGAGTGCTTCTTCTGCATGCTTGCGCCCGGTGATGTCCGTTGCATGGGTAAGATTCAGAATAACGTTACCGGATTCATCTTTGATGGGATTTGCTTTAGCGATAAAAAATAATGATGTGCCGGGCAAAGGAACCTCGACTTCTGCGGTCTGGGTTAATCCGGTTTCAAAAACCTTTACGTTTACCGATTGACGGTAATCTGCATGTTCTTTTGGGTAAATGTCCCAGAATGTTTTTCCGATAAAAAACTCAGGGGTTTTATTAAAAGTTGATGCAAACACGTGATTGGTAAATTTATACTCTCCCCGTTGATCTACGCAAAAAATGGCATCGCTCGAAGATTCAATAAGCGAACGATATTTAAATTCGCTCTCCCTCAGTGCCTCCTCCACCTGCCTGCGCTCCATCTCTCCGCCTGCCCGTACCGCAACCAGTGCGAGCACCGCTTCTGCCAGTGCGGGATCCTTGAGGGGTTTTTGCCCTATCACTGCGATAAGGCCTATGGGTTTATGGTCAGAACTCCACAGGGTGGTGCCGACATAGCTCTCGGCATTGAGATCCCGGAGTGCGGCGTCATGGGGAAATAGCCGGCAGACCTCCTGCTGGAAACAACAGATCCTCTTTCCCACCACGTCGCCACAGGGTGTATCCTTTAATGCGTACGTTACGTTCGTTTCAAACTTTCCGTCATTGTAGATGGCAACCGTCCGGGCGGTCAGGCCGTCGCCTTCAAGCGTATCGATGCAGACATAATTCATGTCCAGGTGTTCTGCAAGGTATCGTGCCAGGGTGTTGAAGAAATCTTCACCCGAACCCGGGTACCCGCACTGCACAAGGAAGGCCCGGGTGTCATCGAGGAGTTTTTGTTCGGTGATATCCTGCACGGTGCCATGAAGCCCGGTGACCTTCCCGTTTCTGTCACGTTGCACGCCACCGAATGCATTCGTCCATCGTATGCTGCCATCCGGACGGATCATTTCCAGTTCAAGGTTGTATGATTCTCCCGTAGTGAGCGCCCGGGTAACTGCATTATTGAGACGCTCCCAGCTGGCGGGGGAATAGAAACGCGGAAGTTCTGCATAGGTGGGTGCTGTTTTTGCAGGATCCCATCCGGCGATACTGCATAATTCCCCGGACCAGGTGATCGTATCGGTTTGTGTAACCCAGTCCCATGTTCCTATGTGTGCAAGGCGATGTGCTTCTTTCAGGCTCTCAAGAGCAGATTCCCGTTCAAGTTCCGACTGTTTGCGTTCGGTGACATCATCATAGACCGCGACAATTTCACCGCTCTGCAACCGGAACACACGGTTCTCGTACCAGCTGGAATATTTCTCATCTATGTAGACTTTTTGCGGGAAGTATGCCGGAATCCCGGTCTCCCAGACCTGCTGAAACACCGGGATTAATCCATAGTCATCGATAGCGGGGCGCAGGTCAGAAAGACTCTTTCCCACCACGTCCTCTTTCTTTTTTCCCTCGATCTCCAGCGCCGTTTTATTGAAATCCCTGATAATATAATCTTTACCGGATGCCCCGTTATTACTGACCTCGTAGATGGCAACCCCGCTGGTGATCGTGTCAAAGATTCCCCGGAAGCGATCCTCGCTCTCCCGCAGTACCCTTTCGCTCCTGCCGAGGTCTTCAACATTCTGCCGGAGTTCCTCTTCAGAAGCGGTCAGCTCTTCATAGGCTGACTGGAGTTCTTCGGCATTTTTGAGCAGCGCTTCTTCTGCCACTTTGCGCTCGGTGATGTCCTGGATGACTGCAACCGCACCATTTACGTTCCCCCCGGCATCGTGGATTGGCACGGCAGAAACAATAATCGTACCGCGACTCCCGTCGAAGCGCTGGATATTGACCGTATCTACCGGCGCCACTTCTCCTTTCATCAGTACGCGGGAGGCAGCCCAGTCCTCAGGCCCGAGCGCAACGCCGGTGTCCGGCCACCATCCTTTATACTCGACAAACTCCTCCATGTCAGAAGAGTGCGGGACAACTCCTTCAGTGACACCCCAGATCCGGTTCACCATTGCATTGGCTGCTAAAATCTGTCCGGTCCTGGAAAAGATGAAAATCCCGACGGGAAGGATCTCTAACGTTTTGCGCAGGCGTTCTTCGTTCTCGGTTAACGATGCCAGTGCCACTTTGCGTTCAGTGACATCATTGAACGTGACAACGAGTTTGTCTGCCAGGAACGTGGCGTACAGCTCGCAGGTGCGTACCGTTCCATCACGGCAGGTAACCCGGTATTCTCCCGTATTGACCGGGTGGCCGGATAGTTTTGCCTGTTCAAGGAACGGTTTCCACCGGTCAATAACATCCTGCCGGTAATCGGGATCCGGGTATGCTAGCTGATACCATTCAGGTGCGGTGGGAGCAGTATGGCCAAAAAGGGTGAGGGCGCTGCGGCTCCAGTAATTGATGTTGTTATCCTCAAGATCGACTAAGGCAACGGGGAACGGTGTTGCATCGAGAATTGAACGGAGACTGGCCTCATTCTCCCGAAGTGCCTGTTCCTGCCGGGCCAGTTCATCCAGATTACCACGGAGTTCCTCTTCGGTTGCTGTAATCTCCTCATAGGAGGCATGGAGTTCTTCGTTTTTCCTTAACAGTTCCTCTTCGGCACGCTTCCTGTCGGTGATGTCAGTGAGCATGGCAAAGGAACCCTGGAACGAACCATCCTTCCCGATAATCGGCGTTGCAGAGACCTGCATCATTCTGATAGATCCGTCTTTTGCCCTGAATCGTCGTTCATAGGACCCGGACTTTCCGGCCATCCGTTGTTCCAGCTGAGAACGGTTATCGGCGAGTTCTTCGGTGGCCATGAATGACTGGATGTGTTTCCCGATCATCTCCTCAGCCGTATACCCGAGCATCCCGATGAGGCATTCGTTGACATACGTTGTAACAAACTTCTCATTCATCGCCCAGATCCCTTCACGGGACGTCTCAACGATACGGCGGTATCGTTCCTCACTCCTCCGGAGCGATGCCTCCCCCTTCTTCCGCTCATCAATAAACCGGGTGGTGATCACGATTCCGTCAATACCCGTCACTCCGGTCAGGTTTTTCCCGATTGATTCTACCCAGGTATACGAACCATCTGCTCTCCGGATACGGAATTCAGTCGGGACACCGGTGTTGGTGTTAGTATAGACCTGTGAGAGTTCCCGCTTCACCATTTCAAGATCATCGGGGTGTATGAACTCCATCGGGCTCTTGCCAATTATGAATCCGGGGGGATATCCGAGCAGGTGCTCGGACGCTGCCGTGTCAAAGACAATCCTGCCTTCCCGGTCAAGGATCCGTATGATATCGGATGCATTTTCTATAAGTGTCCGGAACCGGGTCTCGCTCACGTTGAGTGCTTCACTCGTAGTGCGGCGCTCTGCTGCCATCCGGACCTTGTGCGAGAGTTCGGCAAACTGTGCGCCCGGTTCGCCGCCTTTCTGGAGATAGAAGTCAGCGCCGCTGTTAAGTGCCTGAATGACCACCTCTTCCCTGCCCCTGCCGGTGAACAGGATGAACGGTACCGGACCAAAGCGTTTCCGTACTTCAACAAGGAACTGGATGCCATCCATGCCGGGCATCTGGTAATCCGAGACAATGGCATCGAATTTTTCCTGTCCGAGCAGACGGATCCCATCGGATGCACTTATCGCTGTTGTTACGGTGAAATCCCCGGATTCCTCTAAGAAGAGCTTGCCGATATCGAGCAGTGATGGTTCATCATCAACATAGAGGATGCGAATTGCCGATGTCATCATGCACTCAACCTGACTTGACGTGTCCCGGCTTGCTCTGGAAGAGGGGAGGTCTTGATTTTTTTCATCGTCTCACACCGTATGGATACAATATTTTCCTGTGCGCTCGTTATTACCGGAGTGGATCCCAGATGAAATGGTACGTTTCATCGCGGTTTTTTCCCGTAATCCCGTTTTTATTTCCCGGGTATAATCTGTAAGTGATGAAAGGCAGTAAGCAGTTTTAATGATTATGATAGGGGGGAGTTCTTCTTCGGCAGGTCAGATTATCAGGTATCCGGAGCTGCCCGGACCCGAGGGAAAATAAGCCCAATTCAGCCCCCGTTTACCATGCCCCTATCCGGAAAACCCCTTAAAAACCGTCCGTTTCAGTATGTGTGAAAAAAACGTCTGATTCACGCTTGGCTTGCCAAAATGCGGCAGGAAATCCCCTCGCCCAAAGCCTGCCAGGGGCCATTAGATCAAGACTTTTTTCGCTCCTTAATTTAGCCCATCCGGGCCCCGGAAATGCTGCCGGAATGCGAATGTGAAGGTTTTTTTTCTCTGACGGGGGCCTGAAAAATGGGGTTTTATGCAGGGTGCCGGGGGAAGAACAGATGCCGGGCCGGGACCGGTAAGACTGCCGGGGACATACCCGGGACCCGTCCGGCCTTTTCCTTATTTCCACCGCACGATTTTCCAAAAAAAAATGAATGCTATGCCCGAAGAGAGATAGTATTATGACCCATCCTCACCTTTGCTCAATACCGACCCCTGATCACCCGATCACCGGTCTGATGGGTGATAGTGTGGTTTTTCTCCCAAACTTGCGGTATATGATACAGATCTACCGTGGCCACTGGAAGCCGATCGCAATCTCGCAGATCTTTGCTCTCCTCTATGTCACGTTCATGATCTTTATCCCGATGCAGGTGATGATCATCATCAACAATGCACGGGATATCGATGCGGCTGTACAAAACGCGGTGCTGATTGGCATATTTGCCGTTCTCACCGGGATATTCTGTATGGCAAACACGGTCTATGCGGTCCGGATCGCAGAAGCAACCGGCAACTATATCCGGAACGGAATTTTTGCCCGGATCCAGAGCTTCTCGTTCGGAAACCTGGACCGGTCCGCGACCGGTGAACTGCTGACCCGGCTGACCAGTGACGTGTACCAGATCAACATCGGGGTCCAATTGTCACTCCGGAGTCTCCTGATGGCCCCCTTTGCCATCATCGTCTCTTTAATCCTGGTCGCGATCACGAGCCCCGAACTGCTCTGGATCCTCGTTGTCGTCCTGCTCCTGTCGACTGCGACTTTTGGTGTTGCGATGTTCGTGATGCAGAAGCAGTTCCAGACCCGGCAGGCAAAGTATGACCTGGTCAACAACAACCTCCAGGAGGATATGGCCGGCATCCGGGTGGTCAAGGCCTTTGTCCGGCAGGAGTACGAGATTGAAAAATACCGGTCAACCAATGACGGGTTCCGGCTGGCAAACGTCAACCCGCTGCATACCAATGCAATCACGATGCCGGCTGCCCTCTTCATCATGGGTCTCGCCACCACCCTTCTCATTCTGTATGGATCGCCCCTTGTGGCCGCCGGCACGATAAAGATTGGTGCAATGCTGGCCTTCTTCCAGTATACGTTCATCATCATCGGCCAGATGTGGATGCTCTCCATGCTCATGCCCCAGATAGTCTCAGCCGAGGCATCGGCCGGCCGGTTAAAAGAGATCTGGGATACGGTTCCGGATGTTGTGGACCGCCCAGCTGCACGCCCGGCTGCTGCCGGGAACGTGAAAGGAAAAATTGTCTTTGAGAACGTTCATTTCCGGTATGATCCCAAAGGAGAGACAGACACCTTAAAAAACATCAACCTTACGATAGAGCCCGGCCAGACCGTGGCGTTTTTAGGGGCAAACGGGTCCGGAAAATCAACCCTGGTCTCGCTGATCCCCCGGTTCTATGATGTATCCGGCGGACGTATCCTGATCGACGGGGTGGATGTCAGGGAGATTCCGCAGGACGACTTGCGAAACATCGTCTCGGTTGCTCTCCAGAAGGCATTCCTCTTCTCGGGAACTATCGTGGAAAATATCCGGTTCGGGAGGCCGGAGAGCAGTTACGATGATGCCAAGGCCGCAGCCCAGGTTGCCGATGCCGACAGTTTTGTTGTCGCACAGCAGGACCAGTACGATGCCCGGGTGTCCCGGAAAGGGCAGAATTTCTCCGGGGGCCAGCAGCAAAGGATCTCGATGGCCCGGGCCTTCACGGTCCGGCCAAAGATCCTCATCCTGGATGATTCAACCTCGGCAGTTGACATTGAAACCGAGGGCAGGATTCTTACTGCCCTGCCAAAATTCTTAACCGGCGTCACCCGCCTGATCGTTGCGTCCCGGGTCTCGACTGCACTTGCGGCTGACAAGATTGTCGTTCTTGAAAAAGGCGAGATCGTGGCCATGGGAACTCATAAGGAGCTCATCAAATCCAGCCCCCTGTACCAGGATATCTTCGATTCTCAGCTGGGCGGGCTCAAGAAGGAGGATATATCATGACCGATGCAGCACAATCCCCCGCAAAAGAGCACAAGCAAAAGGGCGGGGCCATCGGGCGGCTCATGAAGTACATCCTCATCCAGAAGGGCAAATTCTGTGCATCGCTCTTCCTGATGTTCATCGGGACATTTGCCTTCCTGCTGGTACCGGTTCTTCTTGGCGATATGATCAACAATCTTGCCACACCGGGGAAAGGATCGGTCATGGGCACCGCCTACCAGATGCTGGGGCTGAGTGTTGTTACGTTTGTCTGCCTGTATACGGCATTCCGCTGGATGACCGACGTCACCCAGAACGCCCTCTTCCGGTTGCGGCAGGATCTCTTCGAGCACATGCAGGGCCTCTCGCTCCGCTTCTTTGACAAGCAGCCGATCGGTGAACTGATGAGCCGGCTGACCAACGACATGGACACGATCAACAATCTCTTCCAGAACCCGTTCAGCCTGACGCTCCAGTCCACGTTCATGCTCATCATCACGATCATTGCCCTCATCCTCATAAGCCCGGTCCTAGCCGGTGTCGCACTGGTGATCATACCATTGCTTGCCGTGTTCGTCGCGGTCCTCTCCCATGTATCCAGCCCGTCGTTTTCCATGCTTCAGGTCAAGCTGGGGGACTTGAACGGCATTATTGAAGAGACGCTCGAAGGCCAGCGGACGGTGATCGCGGACCGGCACCAGAAGACCTCCTCCGCTCTTGAATCAGGGATATCCCTCGACGCCAGTCATGCCGGCGCCCGGGCGCATATCCTCTCCCTCTTCATAAGCCCGCTCTGCCTCATCTCGGCGTTCATCTCGATCGCAGTTGTTGCGGTCTTTGGGGTAAAGCTGCTCAACGATGGCCTGATTACGATAGGGGCACTCTCGACAGCGATCTCGTTCTGCCTGCTCTTTATCCTCCCGCTCACGTTCATCTTCTTTAACTACAACTTCTGGGTCTCGGCCATTGTTGGTGCCGGGCGGATGTTTGAGGTGCTGGATACCCCCCCGGATGTGATGGACAAGCCCGGGGCAAAAGCCCTGCCCCGGATCAGGGGAGACATTGTCTTTAAGGATGTGAATTTCAGTTACGTGCCGGGCAGGAGGGTGATGAAGGATGCGAACTTTGTCGCAACCCCCGGCATGAAGATCGGTCTCTGCGGCCCCACCGGCGCAGGCAAGAGCACCATCGTCAACATCCTCACCCGGTATTATGACATCGACAGCGGGGAGATCCTGGTTGACGGGATCAATATCGCCGATGTTACGCAGGACAGCCTGCGGCGGCAGATTGGCGTGGTCCAGCAGGAACCGCTGCTCTTTACCGATACGGTGATGAACAACCTCAAATACGCCCGGGACGGGGCCACTGATGCGGAGTGCATCAGTGCGGCAAAACAGGCTGACTGCGATGCATTTGTCCGGCAGCTTCCGCAGGGATATGACACGGTACTGGTGGACGGGGGGGCCAATCTCTCGCAGGGCCAGCGGCAGCTGCTCACTATTGCACGGGCCATGCTCGCACAGCCAAGGATGCTGATCCTTGATGAGGCTACGTCGAATGTGGACACCCGGACCGAGAAGGTGATCCAGGGTGCGCTGCGGAAACTCCAGGAAGGGGTGACCTCGTTCTCCATTGCCCACCGCCTCTCAACGATCAAGGACAGTGACAAGATCCTTGTTGTCGATGATGGCGCCATTGTGGAACAGGGCAACCATGACGAACTGATGGCAAAACGGGGGCTCTATTACAGCCTCTACATGGCGCAGTACAAAGGCAGGATCTCCGAAGTGCTGGATGACATCATTGCCGCAAATGAACGAAAGGAAAAAACCGCCGGTCAGAACCCGGCCTGATGATTGTAACGGATACCTGTGGTGAAAGAGATGGAAGTCAAAGGACCAAAAGTCAAGGATTATATCAGGAAGTTCAAAGTTGCGCCGGGGAAAAAAGTGCAGCTGAAAAAATTTGATGCCGGCTGGGTACAGAACAAGACCCTCAAAAGCCTCAATGAGGAGCAGGCGCAGGAGCTGCTGGAGAAGATGCTTGAACGGGACCGGGCAGAGCTTGCAAAAACCCAGGCGCTGCTCGCAGCCTCGCACGAGCATGGGATCCTGATCGTATTGCAGGGAATGGACACCGCGGGAAAGGATGGCACGATCCGGCACGTGATGTCCGGCGTGAACCCGCAGGGTTGCGATGTCCACGGTTTCAAGGTTCCCAGTGCGGAGGATCATTCCCATGATTTTCTCTGGCGGTATTACAAGGTGCTGCCGGAACGCGGGATGATCGGCATCTTCAACCGCTCCTATTACGAGGATGTGCTGGTAGTCCGGGTTCACCCGGAACGTATGGAAGTGCTGCCCACGAAACTCGGACCGGATGCCAGCGGGTTCTGGGAGGGGAGGTACAAGGATATCAATGCCTTTGAGAAGCATCTTGTCCGGAATGGCACCGTTGTTCTCAAGTTTTTCCTCCATATCTCCAGGGACGAGCAGAAACGGCGGCTGCTCTACAGGCTTGACCACAAAGAAAAGTACTGGAAGTTCTCAACGGCCGATCTTGCCGAGCGGCAGTTCTGGGACCAGTATACGAAAGCCTATGAGGAGATGTTATCGGTAACCTCGACCGACTATGCCCCGTGGTTTATCGTCCCGGCCGATGCCAAGTGGATGGCCAGAACGTTTGTTGCCAGTGTCGTCACCTCTGCAATCAGCGGGCTCAACCTTTCCTATCCGAAGGTCTCGGATGCCCAGATCAGGCAGCTGATGGATGCAAAAAAGAAACTTGAGGCGGAGAAATAACGCGCTCTTTTATTATCCTGTTTTTTTACCGGAGCAATTCCTGTCCCGGGATTATGTAAAACTCACCTTTTTTTATTTTTTGTGGCTTTGTGTATTTCCGGAGAGACGTTGTTCCCGTTATTGTTTTCTCTCGACAATATATCCCTTGATTGCGGTCAGGGTGGTGCTGTCCATCATCACCGAGAAGTCAAGGTCCACAACAAAGACCGGAAAGGTATCTGCAAGAGTGTTCCGCTTTATGATAAAGATCTTGGATTCGAGCAGCAGGGCGCTCGTCTCTAGGGGATTTTCATCCGGGGACGGGTTCGCAGGAGCGTTGTTCTCCCGGTCAAGGAGTTCTGTTAACGATTGTTCCTTGAAGTCAAAGATCCGGTCTGCCATGGTCCTGCTGGTAAAACCGTGGATATACCGGATGATGAAATACTGGCTGAAGGCAAGGATGGCAAGAAGGCTGAAGAGGTGCCCCAGCTCCTTCAGCTGCGACTGGTTCAGAAATGCGTTCAGGGTCACCCCCGGCAGATAGATGATGGTGGTCAGAAACAGGAATATGGCAATCAAAAAGCCAAAGATGAACACGGCCGTCACCAGCTGGGGTGGCAGTTTTTGCCGGTGAAGGGTGCGTTTTGCCTCTTCTACTTTTTTTACGTACGTAGTAGAGAAGGGTTCCACCTTCCAGACCAGCAGGTAGAAGATGACAATTATTGCGCACTGGGTGATGACAATGATCGTGGTCCTGAGTGGAATGCCCCCCCGGGCAAAATGGATGAGCACAAACACGATATCAATCGAGAAGATCAGCCCGATTCCAAGCGACAGGGCCCGGCTGTTCATGAAGAGCGAATTGATGAACAACCGGGTAAACTGGGATGTGCCGGAGGTTACCCCGATCTCTTTGAGCCAGGTGTGGAACCGTGAAAGGTCCGCAGCCGGGAGACTGGTTGCCTGGAAGTTTGTCGGGATCAACAGGGTGATAAAATAGTACATGTTGAGGTAGAAACTGGCCGCGATAAACAGTCCGAAATAATCGGGCCGGGCCAGCGAGAATATGACATTGGTAAGGACACACACCAGGAGGACGAAATAGAGTATTCCCCGATGGTCTCTGGGCTTCATCAGTTCTGCACGGCTCTTCTGAACTGCCGACAGTTCATCCTGGATGATCTTCCGTAGGGAAATATCATTCCGGACTTCCGCATGAATCATGTCATCAGCCACTAATGTCACCGTACCGGTATGAGATTTTACTACTCTTGGTTGTAAGAGGTTTAAACATAATGAAACATTGTAAAATTTTTGTATACTTTTCCGGGTTAAAGAGAGATGGGTCCTTTACAGGACATTTCTTTAATTACGAGGAGTTCATCCACTGTTCCGATCCAATCCGGTTCAGCGGTTTCTGTCATCGTATGCCCCGATGAGCTGAATGTCGCCAGCCTTTCTGCGATGCAGTATTGCACAGCATAAAAAGAACTGTATCCAAAAGTTTCCTGAGAGCGGAAAAAAACAGCCGCGACAAAATGACAAAGGTCAAAAAAAAGTATTGCAGGGGTTAGTCGTTACCCTTCATGGTGTGAATTTTTATGATCCCTGCACAGGACTTGCAGGTATAGAACTCGTCCTTCCAGCAGGAGTCGCACGCCCAGCGCCCGCAGAGGACACACTGGCGGAGCCCTGATACCGGGTGGGGGGTAGAGCAGAGATCGCACGTGTACTGGGCGAAGCTGTGGGGATCCTTTACCGGAGATTCCCCCTGCTTTCTCATCACCGTGATCTCTCCTTTCAGCTGGGCGAAGAGATCGGACGGGTTCTTACTTTTTGGAGGTTCCTTTTTGGGCAAGTTCCTTTTCCACAGTGTCAAGGCGCGCCTCCAGGCTGGTGAGGGTGGTCTGCATCCCGGCCTCATATTTCTTCAGTTCGGCGAGACGCGCTTCATCGTTTTCGATCTCCTTGTAGTGCTGTTCCTTGAACTGCTGGAGTTTTGGGTGGGAGACGAGCTGCCACTCTTCAACCATGTTCTGGAACCTGCGGTCAAGATACTCGTCCACCCGGCTCTCCACCGGGCGGGCGAGCGAGATGTCGCCCTTTGCACCCTTGATAAAGTAATAGATCAGGAAGATGAGCAGGCACAGGCAGACGACAATGATGATGAAACTCAGGAGATCCATCTTAGATCCTCCCCTTCAGTTTATTCGCACGGGTTTCAAGCTCGGTGAGTTTATCTGATGCGGTGTGCTCAAAGGCTTTCAGGCGGGGAATCTCCTGTTCGAGAGCATACAGGCGCCCCACAAAATCAGAGAGATCCGTGTGGTTTGAGAGATCCCACTCGTCAACGATATATTTCATCCGCCGGTCAACATATGCGTGGAGGTAATTATCCGCGCCGATCATAGCGACTTCTCCAGGGATGATATCAGGTCGTCTAATTTTTCCGCCCGGCTCTCGATGGTCATCTTTCCTGCGTAAAGACTGCTGATCTCATCGCTCACGGTTGCAAGCCGCATCTCTAACTTGTGGAGATCGCTGTCCGTTACGAGATCCCATTCTTCGACTATGGCGGCAAAGTTCTGGTCAAAATATGCATCCAGCGATTTATCGAACGTGGGTATACGGGATTCGATCGTCCCCTGGATATGAGAGAACTGATCCCAGAACGATGCTCCGGTGGCGTTCTGGTCGGGATTCTGGTTGGTAACCGGGTACATGGTTTACTTCACCTGCTTCTCCTGTTCCTGGATATTTCCGAGAAGATTATCCAGTTTTCTTGTTTTTACCAGGTTTTCGAGCCGGGTTAACCTTGTCTCGATCAGTTTTTCCTTTGCATAGATGTTTGTTTCAAGGCCCGAATTGTCATCTTCGACAGTTCTTATCTCGGCGGTCTGTTCCGGGGAGAGCCGGGTAAACGAAAAAACCTTTGATTCTTCATGCTGCTTTAAAAGTTTGAGTTTGTCTTTCTCAAGTTCCAGCTCAATTGTTCGGTTGGCAGTCTTCATGATGCGAATCTCCCGGACAATGAGATAGATGACCACCATTGCGAGAACAACAAGGACGCCCATGAGGACGGTGTCGGTGATCACTGGGGTGGTCATTACTGCTTCTGTTGCCATTGTTTTATCACTCCGTTACCGGTTTTCATTCTTTAAAAAAAACAAATGCGCCCTAATGATGTTCGTCATCGAACCCTGCGTCGTCAAATACAGGATCATCATATTTGTTTTCAAAGCTGTGTTCATCGGCTCCTTTTTCCTTTTTCACGGATTTTTTTACCTTGCCGGCGGTTTTTGTAACCACTTCTTCCACGCTGTCCGACACCTTCTTGGTCTCTTTTTTCACGGTGGCGGCGGTTTTTGCAGCGCTGGTTTTTACACTCGCGGCAGTCTTTTTCACCGACTCATCCAGTTTGTCAACACCCTTTGAAAATGATTTATTTGCATCTGCTGCTGCTTTTTTGACTTTTTCCTGGAACGGCGGGGTTTTTCTGACCGTGACTTCATCATCATCGTTAAGGCCAATTGACTTGAGGTCCTCTTCACTCACCCGTACATGCCCTTCCCGTACCATGGTATCGGCAATCACCGTAACAGTGACGGTCTTTTTCGAATTTTCGTTGATGAGGTCAACGTGCTCTCCCTCTTTTATTCCCAGCTCGGGCAGGTGTGCGATATTGAGACGCACCCGCCCCTGGCTTGGAAATGCACGCTTCTTGACAGTTAACCGGACATCTTTCATAGTGGATAGACTATTTCTTAAAAGGTAAATATCTTCCTCATATTAAAGTTTAAAATCTATTTTTTCCCGTTTTTCTCTCAGCACCGCTGTTACAGCGCATAACAAATGCCATATCAGGGAAGTATTAAAAAAACCGGTTTTACTAAAAAACAAGCGACTTTCCGCCCCATCCCGGGCACAAAACGGACACAAAGTAATGGTTTTGTGCAGAATTGACGGACCCTTTTTTTTAAAAGTATTTCTGCAACCGGAATGGAATTTCCTGAAACACAGTTATCTTTACGGAACGCCAATACCCTTCCCAATTGGGGAGAATTAAGTGTATGGCAAAACAGTGCGATGAACCGGTCACCCAGATGCACCTGAAACCGAAGATGACCGTGAATGAACTGGTCGTGGCCATGGGACAGGCCGGAGCGTACAATGGCGGTTCGCTCTCCCGTGCCGTGGATATCTATGATCAGATGCTGCGGGACAAGGAGACCACGAAATTTTTCGGGCTTGCCGGGGCAATGGTCCCTGCCGGTATGGGCGGAATTGTTTCTGATCTCATAAAAGGCGGGCACATTGATGTACTCGTCTCTACGGGAGCAAACCTCACTCACGATATCATCGAGGCGATTGGCTGTAAACATTTCCATGGCACCGCGTTCTGCAATGATATCGAACTGCGACACGACGAGATTAACCGGATCTACGATGTCTATCTCCCGAACGAGGCGTTCGAGCACTTCGAGGAGTTCATGCAGAAAGTATTCGGCGAACTCGAACCCGGCAGCACCATCTCCATATCCGCTCTCCTCCGGCACATAGGAAAGAACCTGAAATCAGGTATCCTGCATACCGCGTACCACAATAACATCCCGATCTACTGCCCCGCGGTGCAGGACTCGATGATCGGCCTCCAGTACTGGCTCTTCTCCCAGACCAACAAGGTGACTGTCAATGCCTTTTCCGATATGCCTGCTCTCATGGATCTCTGTTTCACGACAAAAAAGGCCGGCGCCATCCTGGTCGGGGGCGGGGTTCCGAAGAATTTCATCCTCCAGAGTATGCTCATGACCCCCAACGGATTCTCCTATGCCGTCCAGCTGACCGGTGACCGCCCGGATCTCGGCGGGCTCTCGGGAGCAACACTGGACGAGGCCCGGTCATGGGGCAAGATCACGGAAGAGGCGCAGGCAGTAACCGTATACGGCGATGCCACGATCACCCTTCCCATCATGGTGGCGGCAGTCCTGGAGAGGCTTTCCCATGACTGATCTGATCCTTGCACTCGATGCGACAGAGAAGAAAACTGCCCTGTCCATTGCCGAGACCTGTGCCCCCCACATCGATGCGATCAAGATCGGCTACCCGCTGGTACTCTCCTGCGGGCTCTCGATTGCGGATGATCTGGCAGAATACGATCTCCCGCTCATCGCCGATTTCAAGGTTGCCGATATCCCCAACACCAACCGGCTGATCGCAGAGCAGGTCTTTGATGCCGGGTTCTCTTCGATCATCTGCCACGGGTTTACCGGGAAAGATTCGGTGATTGCCTGTGTAGAGACAGCATTCGAATGCGGAGGTTCCTGCTACGTGGTTGCCGAGATGAGTCACCCAGGAGCTACCGGTTTCTTCCATGGCGGCACCGCAGAGAAGATCGCAGAACTTGCCATGGAATGCGGGGCTGACGGGATCATTGCCCCCGCTACCCGGCCGGAGCGGGTAAAAGTCTTACGGGGTATTGTTGGAAAAAGGAAGATCCTTTCTCCGGGAGTCGGTGCCCAGGGTGGGGATGCGGATACCATTGCAAAACTCGTTGACGGAATTATCGTTGGCCGCGCGATCTATGAGGCAGCGGACCCGGCTGCCGCAGCACAGGCTTTTTCACCTCTCCGCAAGGTGTAACCCTTTATAAATTGGACGCTTCCCTGCAACTGAATCTGCATACGCGCGCCTATTTATGGATGAAATGTCAGTTCGTTTAACCTGCAGGTTCTAAAAATTTATTAATGACCTGTGCCATGTTATACTATGGATTGGACAGCCGAACAACGGAAACTGGCACAGAAATTTAAAAGTGTAGACGAGATTCCGGAAAAGGAACGTAAATTCAAGTGCCACACCTGCCACCTCATTGTGGAGGAGAACCCCTGTCCCGGCTGCGGTGAGACGCATCTTGAGATCATGTGCCCGCTTGATCACTGCCATTGTTCCCACGAGATCATGTCGGGCATTGAATACTGCCCGCTGTGCGGCAAGGCGGTCTGCCCTGAGTGCGGATCCCATGACGTTACCCAGATCAGCAGGGTAACCGGTTACCTGCAGGATGTATCCGGGTGGAATGCCGGCAAACAGCAGGAACTCAAAGACCGGACGCGTTATTCAGTAGCCTGAATCAATAAATTCTTTTTTTCCCTCAGCAAT
>JANYKQ010000004.1 GCA_025358115.1 Methanomicrobiales archaeon
TCATAAAACGCGATGATATCATAAAGGAAGTGGCGAAATGACAAAAGAAGTTTTTATCAAAGATGTAATGGTAAAACCGACCTCCATAGCCAAATCGGCAACGATCACCGAAGCGCTCGATAAGATGCTTGCAGAAGGCATCGACCCCCTGGTAGTGGTTCATAATAACTCTGTAATCGGCACGGTCTCAAGGCAGGCAATCGCTGAGAAACTGGGGAGCAAGCAGAACGCCAATCTCGCCCCCGCTGCAATCCATGTAGCCAGTGTAGTGGAGGAAGACTTTACCAGCGTCTACCCGGATGAGAGCATCAACGTGCTCATCCCCCTGCTCCAGCGCTACAAACTGGTGGTTGTCTATGACGGGGATCACAAACTCATCGGACAGGTAAGTGCTGCTGACCTGCTCAAAAAGATCCGGCCGGAGAACGGTATGGATGCTGTTGTGGAAAAGGCCATCACCATCGAAGCAAACGAACGCGTTGTTCACCTGCGGCGCCGGATGCTCGATGACAACATCACCCGGTTTATTGTAACCGAGCACGAGAAGTTCACCGGGATTGTCACCGAGACGGATGTGGCGATTGCGATGCGCAAGTTCCGTGAATCGGTTGACGACAACCATCAGGATCACCGGATCCGGAACCTTCTCGTCAAGGATATTATGAGCGCTCCGCTCTTACTGGTGGAACGGACCGCTACCGTATCCGGTGTGATCGATACGATGATAAAAAAGAATATCAGTTCGATTGCGGTGATGGACAAGGACAAGCTCTTCGGTATCATCACCCGCAGATCGCTGGTCAATGCGCTCTGAACCTCACCTTTTTTTAAGGCGGTTTCCCTCTCCCTGAAAGAAAATGAAATGCTGGCAGTGATTACGATCAACCAGCCGTACCGGAAAACGGCAGGGGAGAATACTAATGGGCGGGATTCTCCCTGCGGGTGATTGCGGGTAGTGCTTTAGTGAACAGGACCAATGAACAATGCAATGGCGGTGTACCCGCACATGTCAGATACGAAGCATAAATCACGGGTTAAAACTCACCATTAATACACTCAATAACCGGGATTCATTTACGGGTAAAAAAATCCGGGCTGTATCCCTGTCGAAGCGTGGGATTGTTGTTGAAAATGCGAGAGACTGGTACACAGGGACATCATGGATATCCGTAGGAAAACCCTGCTGGCGCTCGGCGTCACTTTTATTGTACTGTTCTGTATCATTGCAGGTGTCTCGATGTTCCTGTATGTGGATCAACTGGGGCATCTTGAACAGCAGCAGGTAACAAAAGATGTCACAGAAGTAGTCAGTGCCATAGCTAACGACGAGGATGATCTCAGTAATACCCTTCACGACTGGTCATACTGGGATGAAACGTACCAGTTTGCTCTCGATCAGAACCCGGATTATATCACACAAAACCTGGATGAAAAGTCGCTCTCGGCACTCCGGGTTAATCTCTATATAGTGACCGATACCGGGGGAAACATTGTCTATGGTAAGGTCGTGGATCCGGTTACCGGTCATGACAGGCCGCTTCCGGAACAGATGAATTCGCTCCTCCCTGCCGGTCACCCCTTCCTTAACTTCACGTCCCTGACCGGCACCCATGCCGGCCTTCTCCTTCTCCCCCAGGGACCGCTGATGATTGTATCCTCACCGGTGCTGGACAGCAGACGGGAAGGTCCCCCGCATGGGATTCTTGTGATGGGGAGATCACTGGATCAGCGTGTGTTTACCCGGATCTCCCGGGTCACGGGAAACCCCGTATCCGCTCGCTGGACCGGAGACGGGATTGCCGGAGGATCACCGTTATCACTTCTGCAACAGTTGAACCCTGATACCGTTCTGAGCATCCCCCGTTCAGATGAGATCATATCGGGATACACCGTTATCAATGATATTAATGGTCAGAAAATCCTGATTGTTACGGATCAACCAAGGGATCTCTACCAGAACGGACTTGCGATCATAAGGACATACCTGGTCCTTTTTACCTTTGCCCTTCTCCTCACCCTGTTAATTGTCCTGCTTGTCATTGACCAGGCCATCTTAAAGCGGCTGAATCTCCTGACAAACCGTGTCAGGAATATGGGACATGATGATGACATGAAGCCGGAGCTTAACGGGGCGGATGAAATTGCACTCCTTGAGCGGGTGATCCTGTCTGCGCACGCGGATCTCAGGAACAGTGAACAGAAACTGCATACGTTTATCGATGCGGTATCGGATCCATCCCTGCTCCTGAAACCAGACGGTACGATTATCTTTGCAAATACTGCCCTTGCACGTGTTCTCGGAGAGCCGCTCGAGAATCTCGCGGGGGCTAATGTCCGCACCTGGTTCCCGGTCCAGGACCGGGAAAAGGAAGCAAAAATCCTGTATGACGTTGTGAGCGATAAAAAAATGGTACAGCAGGAGTTGCATTTCTTCGGGAAAAATTACCTTGTCACGCTCTACCCGGTCATCGGCAGTGATGGAAACGTGGAACAGATTGCTTTACTGACGGTTGATATCTCGGATCTCAAACGCGTGGAGATCGCCTTACAGCGTGCAACCAAAAAGATCAATCTCCTTAATATGGTGATATTCAACGATATCCAGAACCAGATCTTTATCCAGCTGGGATATTTCCAGCTGGCAGGTGGACTGACTTCCGATTCAAGGATCCTCGGGTTTATCAAAAAAGAGGAGACTGCTGCAAAAGAGATCCAGTCATCGCTGGATTTTGCCAAAGAGTACCAGACCATGGGTACGAACAGCCCCCTCTGGCAGAATGTAAACCAGGTAATAGTGTTTGCACTCTCCCATATTGATCTTGGGCAGATTGCCCATATGTTTGAGCTGGACGGGCTTGAGATCTATGCCGACCCGCTCCTCGAGAAAGTGTTTTTTAAAATTATCAAAAATACTACCATTCATGGAGATGGTGCCACACGGATCCGGGTGGGATTTGGAGAAACCCCCGATGGGCTGATCCTCTTCTTTGAAGACGATGGCCCGGGTATTGCGTATGACCGGAAAGAACGGATCTTTGAAAAGAGCCTGGGTGCCGGGGCTGCGACAAGCCTGTTCCTTGCCCGGGAGATCCTTTCCATTACCGGTATCAGCATCACCGAGAACGGGGAGCCGGGAGGGGGGGCCCGGTTTGAAATTCTTGTGCCGGCGGAATCCTACCGGTTCAAACCGCAGTAAACCGGGCTGAACCGACTTTTTTAAAGTGAAGGGTAAGGCTTCAGGGTGCAGCAGCCTGCCCGGTTACCCGGGGGCGTATCCCTTATATCTGGCTCATGGGTGCGGTTATTGTGTGGATAGTGGACGGGATGGATTGTACTCACGGGTGTGTCATCGTTCCTTCCGTTCACGGACCGCTACGTGTATCAGGCTCCTGCACAAATACCCCAGTAATGAGGTCTGGATAATGGGCGATGTACGGTTCCGCACTATGACAAAAGAGGAAGTCTCTATCGCTGTGTCCTGGGCCGCCCGCGAGGGCTGGAACCCCGGGCTTGCAGATGCTGCCTGTTTCTCCACTGTAGATCCGGATGGTTTCTTCTGTGCGGAAGCGGATGGGAAGATTGTGGGCACGGTCTCGGTGGTCAACTATGATGACCGCTTCTCGTTTTATGGTTTCTTTGTCGTTGACCCGGCCTACCGGGCTCATGGAATCGGGATGCAGCTCTACCGGTACGCTATGCAGCATGCCGGTACCCGGGTGGTGGGCTGCGACGGCGTAGTTGCGATGGTGGCCAATTACGAGAAGAGCGGCGGGCTCTTCCTGCACTACAACAATGCCCGGTACGAGGGAGTCGGGGGGGGAACAATGCCGGCCCGGCTTGTGCCGGTCGGAGACGTTGATTTTATGGATCTGGTTTCGTATGACGCAGCCCACTTCCCGGCCCGAAGGGAGAAGTTCCTCCGGTGCTGGATTGGGCAGAAGGGGCATTATGGTCTTGCACAGCTGGACAGCGACGGGAAGATCGCCGGGTATGGTGTGCGGAGGGTCTGCCCCACGGGTCACAAGATCGGCCCGCTCTTTGCCCGCGACCGGGCAACCGCGGAACGGATTCTCGATGGCCTTGTTGCGGGAATCCCCGGCGAACAGTTCTATCTGGATATTCCGGTCCCGAATGTGGCTGCCGGGGCTCTTGTGCAGGACCGGAAGATGACGCCGGTCTTCTTTACGGCCCGGCTCTACACAACGCCGGATCTCGTAACGCTTCCGCTGGACGAGATCTTTGGCGTGACCTCGTTTGAGCTGGGGTAGGCTCCCGGTAATGGTGAGCAGAAAATCCCGCCGTACTCTTTTTCCGGGGGAGTCCGGGTTTATTGCTCTGCTGTAAAATCAGCAGGACAACCGGTGGGGGGTAGGGTGGGCTGGTATCCCCCATTCACTTTTTTAGAGAGGGGTGATTCCCTCCAGGCATGTCAGGTGTACCCCCTCCCCTTTGCAAAACGGAGCCTACTTATTGATGGAGATTGGGATGAATGCCGCCGCTTCCGAAGGGACGCCCCTGCGGTGGTCCAGGCAGAATCAAAAAAACCGGAGCACGGCCAATAATTTTAAAAACGTGTCAGAAATGTTAAGTGTCAGATATTCATAATAGTTTAAAATATGCATGAGAAAAACGTCTTTTTTATAGTTTTTATTGTTCTCTTTGCATTCCTTGCCGGATGCTCATTCAGTGATCCTTCTGATGTTCCAATTGATCCGAAAGTGGAGGCCGTTTCAAAATATTATATGCACGCTGATAACCTTTTAAGGACACGACATATGGAAGACCATTGTCTGGAAGCGATTGCAGAATACGACCGGGTATTAGCTACAAGAACTCCGGAACGGTATCCCTGGTCTCAAAAAGGTTATTGCTATTTTCTTCTTGAGCGTTATCAGGACTCGGTGAATTCATATAAACAGGCAATCTCTCTCGATCCCAGCTACAGCGATGACTGGTCTATGATGGGTTCATCGCTGTCGTCACTTCAACAGCCGGCAGAGGCACTCGATGCATTGGATCAGGCGATTGCATTAGATCCAAAAAATGAATATGCATGGATGATGAAAGGAGATGTCTTAATAAAACTGGAACGGTATCGTGAAGCAGCAGATGCCTGCGACAGGGCCCTGTACTTAGATCCGGATGATGAAACCGCCCAATCCAATAAAGAAATGGCCCTCAGGAAATTGCAGATATCAAAATAGAATCTTTTTTTCATTTTTTTTGCTTTTGCATAACCAAAGGAGGGTTGGTAAAAAAACGAAAAAATGGTGACCCCCCCATGACCTGTTTCCGTGTAACGCTTATCCAGTTGTTCTCTCATTGTAATCGCGATGAGCGCTACCGCTCCCGAAGAAGCGCTCCCGCGGCGATTCAGGACCCACCTCCCCAATTTATAATCCATGCACCCGGGCATTTTGAATAGAATGCATACATACTAAGGTACTAACAAATGTGTCCCGGAAACCCGGCATACATATAGGGCAAAATAATTGCCACTCACAAAAGATCCCGTAACCTTTCCTATCCGGGTACACCGGTCCGCCCCGTGTTCAGGTGACTGCCCGCAATGCTTATTACCCAACTCTGCCCATATTATAAAGCACCATTCATGGAGCAGTGATTATCCACTGCGAGTGTCTGTTACAAGATGCGAGATTCCTCTGTTGAGGTAGCCAAGCCTGGTATGGCGCAGGTTTGCTAAACCTGTGTTCGAAAGGACTCGGGAGTTCAAATCTCCCCCTCAGCGCTAAAGAGACAATCTCA
>JANYKQ010000026.1 GCA_025358115.1 Methanomicrobiales archaeon
GGTATTTTCATCAAACTGCTTCTTGCACCAGTTGCAGCAGAAGTAATATTTCACATCTTTATGGATGCTGGTGAATTTCGCATCCTCTTCATCTACTATCATCAGACAGACGGGATCGGTAGCCATGATATTTTACCTCGTTCGATTGTACTAGAATCGTGTTTTTTCCTTTAAGTGTTATCGTATTTTGTTCCCGGTACTATTCTCTATGATTCCGGTAGCGGCGGGAACAGGAAGAGTCATTTATTACCCGGCGCCGGATACTATGCATGGATCCGCAGGAACATATCCACATCATCAGCGCGGGTGACAGTATCCACAAGACCTATGCTGCTGTTCTCAAGGATCTCCGGACCATCACGCACACGTTCATCTTTGCCGAGAAAGAGATCTACACAAACTCGACCCGGGATGATAATAAGAAACGGGCATGGAAATGCGCAATCCGTGATGCGATTGATGAAGTAAATACTCTCTCCCTCTCGAAAAAAATTTCCTGTGCCCTGGTCCCTATCGATGTGGCAACGTTCGATGCCGTCCGTGACCCGGTGCTCGGCATCTTCAGCGAGCACCCCGATGCCCGGTATTCGTTTGACATCTCCGCCGGTTCAAAACGCCTTTCGCTGGGCCTCTTCTCCATGTCCCTCTGGGTAGAGGGGGACGCCTATTATGCATTCGGGAATTCCCCCTCGCGAAGGGTGCCCGTACCGTCCCTTCCCACGAGGAACCTGCCGGCCAATCCACACTATCTCGTGATCCTCACCATCCTCTTCCGGGGACAGGAGCGCGGAAGAGAGGCGAGGACGCTTATGCCAAAAGAGACGTTGTTCAACGAGACAAAAGTCTGGCAGATGCCAGTCCGGGATGCAGATGGGGAGACCCCCCCGCAGGAACTCACTCCTTTAGCCTTCTCCCGGCTGATTGCAGCCCTCATGCGGTGGAACCTTATCCGGGAGGAGAGCAATCCGGAGAACGAACAGGAAAAACTCTACAGCATCACCCCGGATGGCGAGCTGGCATTATTCGTGTACTCAGCCCGCATGAAAAAACGGGGTGTTGCCGCCACTCCCGGTCTCTCCTGAGCCATCGCGAGGGGGGAGACGGGCGGTACAATCCCCGAAGACACGGGTCTGAAAAAAAAATAACCAGGAGACCGGACAATAAAATCAGTCACACCAAAAAAAACGGTTACTCGCCCCGGAGGGTCCGCTCATCTTCTTCAATCCATTTCTCCAGCTTCCGGATCCCGTCCTCGATATCCCTGATCCGCCGTTCGGTCTCAGCAAGCTGGGCCTGCGCCGCTGCCACCTTTTCGGGGATCTCGCAGGTAGCAAGGAAGGTCCGGATATGGCCCCGGCCGATCTGGAAGTTCTCTAATGCAATCACCGCTTTCCGGTTACGCTCGTAATTGTCCTCGAGATTCTTCCGGACACGGATTTCTGTTGCTGACTGCTGCCGGGGGGATTTTCCTGCCTTTACCGATTCCCAGGCCAGATCATGGGTCTCGCGGATCTTCTGGATGCGGTCAAAACTGGTTTTCTTGTGCTTTGCAATCATCTCGTGCTTGAACTTTCCCAGCAGGTCACCGGCAGTTTTGAGGATCTGCCCGCGTTCCACCAGTTCGTGGATCTTGGGAGGAGGGCCGGAGGACGGGAGTTGTGCAAGTTCCACCAGTTTCATGATTTCGTCATAATGTCCCTGCGACAGGGACTCGATCGCCCCGTACTCGGCTTTTTGTTTCTCTTTTATCTCCCAGCAGAAGCCATTGAACTTCTTCCAGAGCAGATCACGGTCACTCTGGGCAAGCGGTTTGAGCTCCTTGAACAATGCAGTGATAAGTTTTGCCTGGTTCCAGAAATCCTGGTACTTGGTAATGAGCGGGCGGTTCTCCTTTATCGGACCGGTTAATGACTCCAGTTTCCTGATCTCCCGGTCAATATGTTCGGCATTTTTATGGGCATTTTTAAGCCAGGGATCATCTTGCGGTTTCATGGAAATTCTCTATGTTGACTGGCGATGGATCGACTTATTTGTTTCTGCCCGGTTTTATTACCGATCCAATCCATTACTCTCTTTAGGAATAGTATGGGTGCACGGATACTTGTTGCCTATGCAACGCGAAACGGATCAACGGCGGAGATTGCCCGGGTGATTGGAAAGGAACTGGCAGACGCGGGATTTTCTGTTGATATAACCGAGATCAAAAACATAACTACGCTCGCGGGTTACGCTGCAATTGTTATCGGAGGACCGCTCTACATGGGCAGTGTCGATGGCACTGTCGGGAAATTTGTCGGGAAGAACAACGGGCAGCTCCAGAACCTGCCGGTTGCAGCGTTTGTTGTCGGGCTTGCACCGAAAAACCCGGATCCCAAGGCCGCTGAACAGGCAATGGCTGCCCTGAAGAGATCCCTCGAACCAGTCATGCCCGTAACATCGGCCCTGTTTGCCGGAAAGCTTGATCCCGCAACCCTGAACTTTGTGATGCGGAAGTTCTTAGAGATGGCAAAGATCCCTGCCGGTGACTTCCGGGACTGGGACCTCATCGCCGCATGGGCCCGTGACCTTCCCGCGAAGATGGGATTATCTCCTGCTCCAAAGAGTTAAGACGCTGCCCGTTTCAAAGTTAATCACCAATGTCCCCGACCATCCGCACAGACTGCCCCTGCCCGAAAACCACGTGCAAACGGCATACCTTGTGCGATGAGTGCGAAGCTTTCCGTGAGGCCAAAGGCGTGTTGCCCTTCTGCCGGCAGCCGCCGTTATCCTTCCGGGAGAAGATCCGGAAGATGCTCCGGATAAAGAAGTGACTTTTTTTAGCCGGTCCGGGGAGTACTGATCCCGTTAAAAAACACCCTAACGTTTTATTCCGGCAGGTTCAAAAGGGTAGTATATGAGACCACGGTTACTGGTTCCGGGCATCATCATCCTCGCCCTGCTGCTGACAGCGGGATGTGTCCAGCCAGCCGTTCAACCGGGTGAAAACCTTCCGGTGAATGGAACCGTGGTATCACCCGCTATTACCGGAAAAGGAACCCCGGCACCCGGACCATCATCCGGCACGCTGTCATCTGCACTCACCCCAACCCGGTCGGATAGTTCCGGTACGGGCGTCTGGGTACGAATTGGATCCAAAGGGGATTACGCCGGAACGATCGGGAGCGGGGGATGGGTCCGGGAGATAAACGGGACCGGGGAGCGCTTCTACCAGGTACCGGCCGCCAGTACCGGTATCGTTGATATTTATCTCCAGAACCTGGATTCCACCGGCGAAGTCCTCAGGGTGGAGGTATTCAATAAAGGTGAGCCGGTCGAACGCAGGACGATAACGACTCCCCTCGGCACCCTCGCAATGGCTGTCGATCTCAAAACCGCAAAAATACCTGCTGAAGCGGGGATTGTTGGCGACATTACCCCGGAAGAAGACATCCCCTTATCGCCCGGATTGAGCGGGGTCGCAGTGCCGGTCCCTCACGTCACGGCCCTGAAATATAAGCCGGGGGCCCGGTATTCCGCCTGCTCAATGAGCCTTTACCTCCCTGATATTGTGGCTGATCCGGATTATGGGTTAAACGGACCCTCCAATTCGCGACTGGTCGGGATTTCAGACGGGCAATATTCCAGAATATCCCGGGAATCAAAGGAAACCCTGGGGGCGATCAATCCCTGTTACAAGGTGGATGGCCCCCCGTACTGGACATGGCTGGGATTTTCTGCAACTCTCAACCAGGTCAGCTCACTTTCAGTAACCTACAACATAACCCTGTATGCCAATGCCGCAAACCTCAGGATCCCGGTTGTCACTACGACAGAAACCCTGGATCCGGGGCAGGATTATCCCTATTCGGCATCCATTCCCATAAAGAATGACCAGGCGGAAAAGATCACATCCATGGATTTTGTTTTCGAACCGGTTGCTGAGCATGAAGTCGGATAACATCCCGGGGTGAGGGAACTTTCACAGGGGAGAGCGGGGGTTGTGATAAACACCCCGTCCCACCATCTGCCCCGTTATCTCAACCTTTATTTCTCTTTCAGGCAATATACACCTTTTATGAAGCTGTACCTGCGGGGTTCTGTCATCCTTCTCATCGTCCTTCTGTTCCTCACAGGGTGTGCCCCGGCAGCTGCTCAGCTCACTACCGGCAACGGGACCAGCGGTTCACCGGATCCAGCCCTGAACAGTACCGCACCCCCAGCCAGGAACCTCACCGTACCGCTGGCAGGCACCGTATCTCCGGGCAACGGTCCTTTGGAAATAACTGCAAAGCCCGTCCCAACAACGATCCGTCCGCGGCCTACCGAGACCGTCCACCCGGTACCTCTCCCGAAGATCCTCAGCCTTGATTACACAAAGCCGGCAGCATGTATCGTCAGCGAGGGAGGAGAGGATGATTCGGGAAGAAGTGCCGGGCGGGGAATTCTTCCGGGCGGGGACGGGTTAAACATTACCGGAGTTAACCCCGTGAGCGGTTCGTCCGCGTTCCTTACCGGTGGATCCGGCGGGAGCTACGGCGGGATAGGGAATGAAGAGACCAAGGACGGCAGGGTTCCCGACTGCCTCATGAGAAACTACATGGGTGAGATCCTGGATGAGCCTTCATTCGTGGACTTCTACGCGGGTCCCGACCATGACCTGCATCACCCGTTAACAGCAACGCTCCTGGGACTGGATCCCGGCCAGTATAAATTCATAACCCGGGCAGTTGAGGAAGACCGGGGTTTTCTCGACACCTGCTTTGATACAAATCCTTTCCCATACTGGGTGTGGGTCGAAGTTGATGCCGAATTCCAGACCTCGAATGCAAAGCCACGGGATTTTGACACAACCCTCTACGTAAACTCCCATGGCGCAGAAATTCCCGTGATGAGCACGATCAACACCTACTACCCGGACCACATGTACAATTATACCATCTATATTCCGGTAAAATGCGAACAGGTCCAGGAGATCAGCAGTGTGAAGCTCGATTTCAAGCAGGTTGACTAAACGAGAGGAGAACTGCACGTTGTTTTTTCACTGGGAGCCCGCGGGCAGATGTGGCCGACAGCGCTGGCAGTCTTTCTTATACCTTGCCGGGGGATATTAAATTATGAGGACTGTCGCTCTCCTGCTCTCCGTTGTGGTTTTTTTTTTGGTTCTTTCGATCGGCTGCACACAGCCGGCTACCAGTCCAGTCCCGACAGCAGTGCCTGCCCTTTCGCCGGCCACAACCCCCACTACCCCTGCAGGACCGGCAGCCATTGTACCGTCCCAGGTCTCCACCTCACTGCCGGCCACTGCCAACCCGACACCTCCAGTAAATAGTTCCTCCCAAGGCGTGTGGGTTCGGATAGTAACCGAAGGGAGGTACGCCGGAACAGTCGGGACCGAGGGGAGTCTCCGGGAAGTGAGCGGGACCGGCGAGCATTTCTACCAGGTACCGGCAGCCAGTACCGGTGTTGTTGATGTTTACCTCAAAAACAAGGACTCCTCCGGCAGGATCATGAGCGTGGAGGTCTACAATAATGGCGAGAAGATCGATCAAAAATCGACCAGAATCCCGGAGGGTACGGTAGTGATGGCAGTCGATCTCAAAGCAGCACAACTCCCCCGGCCGACTCTCACGGTTACGCCGAATGTCACCCTTCTCCAGCCAACCCCGACAGGACAAGGTCTCTCGCAGGTTCGCCAGGCCGTAGCACGGGTACCGGCCCCGCAGGTCATCTCTCTTTCCTGCAACCCTCAGCAGGAGAAAGTGGTGGTAATGAAACTGAAGGACAGGGATATATCGGAGATGAGAGATGTGGAGATCGCCAACTGCCCGATGGGGATGCTTCTTCCCGATATTGTCGGCAACCCGGAGTACGGGCTGAATGGTTCACAGAATTCAAGGTTAACCGGATTTTCTGACGGGGAATATAAAAAGGTACAGCGGGAGGCCACAGAAAACCAGGGCCCGGTGAACAATTGTATCGGGGCAATTACCACACCCTACTGGGACTGGATTGAGTGTAAGGCAATGCTCCAGCAGGGAGGTTCCCAACCGGAGACCTATGATATCACCTTCTCTGCGGTGTACAAGGGACAAAATATACCCGTGAGAATCTCGGTTGATACCTTGAATGCGGGACAGTTGTATCCCTACATGGTGTACATTCCGATACAGACCGACCAGGCAAAGGATATCACAAACTATGAGTTCGCATTTGTTCCCCATGCCGCATCAGCCTGATCGTCTCTCTTTTTGCACTCTCACAAAAACACGAATCGTTGCGGGAGATCTTCCCCGGCAGAAAGGGAAGAGCGGTATTTCCCTTTTCAGGAAATTTTTTCAGCCCATCCCTAACGTGAGAACGCTGTCTCTTCTGGCAACCACTCCGCCCTTCATCACAAAGTCCACCCGTTCCGTAACCGTGATATCGTTGAAAGGGTTGCCCGGCATGGCGATGATATCCGCTGACCGTCCCGGGGCAAGAATCCCGATGTCATCCCGCTGCAGGAGTTCTGCAGCCGTACTTGTTGCAGACCGGAGAGCCCGTACGGGGGTGATCCCGTTCACCACCATCTCGCCAAACTCACAAGCCCCGTTCGTTAAGAACGAGAAGATACCAAGATCGGTCCCAAATGCAATCTTTACGGTACCGGATGCAATGTTGTGTGCACCCTCAAGGAGACAGTCACGGTATTTCCGCACTTTTATCCGCATATGTACCGGGGCATTGAGCCTCTGCCAGAAGGCATCATCATCCGCCAGACGGGCCGGGCGCGTTGCCATGAGTTGCGTAGGAACAATAAACACGCCCTTCTCCTCCATGAGGCAAAGGGTCTCTTTCGAAGCCATGCTCCCGTGTTCTACCGATCGCACCCCCGCAATGACCGATCTCCTGACGGCCTCGTCCCCAAAGACATGGACAGAGACCGGGCGGTTGAAGTCCCGGGCTGCTGCAACAAGGGCAGTCATCTCCTCCTGGGTATAGGTGACCTGCTGAGGATCGTCGCCGGCCGTGGAGAAACCGCCCGAGGCCGCGTATTTCACCCACTCGGCCCCGTGCTTGATCTCGTTCCGGACCACCTTGCGAATCTCGTCCGGACCATCGGCGAGGCAGTTCTCCCACGGGTGGCTGTCGGGAGCAAGGGAGAGCATCGCGTTCATGTGGCCACCACGCGAGGAGATCATGTGACCCGAGCAGACCAGCCTCGAGCCGGGAATGATGCCCTGTTCACCCGCCAGTTTGAGGTCCCTGACCGTGAAGCCGTGAAGATCCATATCCCCGCAGTCCCGCACGGTGGTAAAACCATTCCGGAGGAGGATATTGAGCGCCTCTGCCCCCAGAAGGGCTTTGAAGGACGGGGAATAGCTCCAGAAGCTCCCGAGGAGTTCCGGCCGGAGGGTGAGGTGAACATGGCAGTCGATGAATCCGGGGGTGACCGTATGACCGGGTAAATCAATTACCTCCGCTCCTTCCGGTTCACTGACGGTTGTTCCGATCTCTGCTATGGTCTCTCCCAGTACCAGGATCTCCCGGGGCCCGGACGGTTTTTCGGTTATTCCGTCCCAGAAGTTCCCCGCACGGATAACAACTGCTTTCATGGGGGCGCCTGCTGATCCGGTACTTCATGGGGATATGCTTCGCTGAACTCGCGGAGGGCTGGTGCCAGGACCCGGGTCTTGCCAACCAGTGCCGCGATCATGATGGTATCATAGATCTCATCCCGGCTTGCCCCTTCCTTTGCTGCAGCACGGATGTGCACCTTCATGCAGTACTCGGCCCCCGAACTTGCGGCGGCTGCCAGGGCCACGAGCTCGGCAGTCTTCGGGGAAAGGTGTTGTGGCCGGCAGACCATCTCGTCTGCCAGTGAAGAGAGGGCAAAGTACTCCGGCCGTTCCCGCAGGACCGGCAGGATATACGGTATGCTGCCCAGCATCTCCATCGTATCAGCCAGGATATCGTCGCTGACTGAGTCTGCATGGGAAAGGAATTCATGCAGTGCCTTCTGGTTCTTCTGTTTCATCCACTTAACTCCGGAATAATTACCCTTTATTTCCCTGTTGGTGTCGTATGGCATAAATTATCCGGGTTAATTAAGAGGAAAAATCGGTGCATATTCCACTGAATTCCGGCGGGACAGGAAGAGGGTGACGTTTTTTGATACGATTTTGAAACGATTTTGATTGTTGCAAAGAGGGCACTACGGCCAAAAAAAGGGATTGTTATCCGCTCTTCCGGAAGAGGGTGGCTGCTGCCCCGCAGATCCCGACAGCGGTGAGAATAACCAGTACACCGACCGGGGATTTGGTTGGCTGTGGCCCGGGTGCCGTGGGATTCGGCTGCGTGCCCGGGGCGAGTACTCCCGACACATCGGTGCCACTGCCTGTGGCCACGTTCACCGATGACTGCCAGTCCTGGTACCCGTTCATCTTCAGGACGATGGCGTGACTTCCCTGGGTGACATCGGGAATGCTGATCGGGGTTATGCCCCGGTAGGCACTGTCAACAAAGACAGAGGCACCCGAGGGGCTTGACCTGACGGTAATCTGGCCGGTCGTGTCCGGCTGGGGGCCGGGTGCCGAGGGGGAAAGGGTTGCATGGATGTCGTTGATGATACCATTCTGAATGGTAACGATCTGGGTATAGGGCTGGTAATCCGGCAGGGTGAGGCGGAGCGTGTAGGTGCCCGGGGTGAGCTGGTTGATGTCAAATGCCCCGCCGGATGTCGGGGTTGATCCCTGGTAATTGTTGTTCAGGAAGATAGCTGCACCACCCGGGTTGGAATCAACCTGGAGATAGCCTACCCCGGGATTGGGTGCATATTCGACCAGTCCCTGGTTGGTCCGGTACACCTGGCCGGCGGTTATGACAACATCCGTCTTCATGTCCTCAAAACCGGCTTTCCTGAACGTCAGGGCATGGGTACCCGTGGAGAGATCACCAATGATCAGCGGAGTCTCACCGTAATACCGGTTGTCGATCCAGACATCCGCACCCGTGGGGCTGGAGTCAAGGTCAAGGGTTCCGGTCTGGGGAGTCTCCCTATCGAGCGCCACCATTATCCCGGTGGTTACACCGGGGCCGTTGGCATAGACCGTTCTCGAGGAGAACTGGTAGCCATCCATATAGCCGGAGAGGGTGTGGTAGCTGTTCGGGTCGGTTGCAAAGGTGATGGGGGCATCGTGACAGTTCCAGCCGTCCAGACAGACCCAGACGCCGTTTGGCTGCGAGTTGATGTCAAAATATGCCGTGTCTGCTGCTGCAGGGAGAATGCAGGCAGTGAGGCCGATGAGAAGGATCGCCGTGAGCACCAGCGATCGCGGATTCATGATGGTTCGTGCCATAAGAGTAGATGGCGTATATTTTTTATATAGTCTTTGAAATTTTCCACTACGATGACCAGAGGGGAGAAGGACAGCCCCCGGCACCCTGCCGGGTATCCCTGTTTCCTGCACGAATGAGAGGTTCGGGAGACCTTTTCCGTTCCGGGAAAACGGGGGTATCCGGGCTATGCTGTCATCCGTTCCTTCCAGCAGGCATTTATCATGACACCCCGGACAGAGATTATGGCCCGGCAGGAACACGTCCATATCATCACAGCAGGAGAGAAGATCTATTCAGCGTACGCCTCAACCCTGCGGGAGAACCCGGCCATCACCCATACATTCGTTTTTGCCGATACGGAACTCTATACCAACAGTGCCCGCGACAGCGAAGCGGTCTGGGCAGGGAAAGACCAGGCCCGGGAAGCAGTGAACGCGGTCAAAACCCTTGCAGGATCGTTGAAGATCCCGGCCTCGCTGGTCTACGTCACCCCACCGGCCGATGCGTCCGCCCGCGACGCTATCCTTAAGATCAAAAAAGAGCACCCGGACGCAGGTTTCTCCTTCGATCTCTCGGCAGGCTCGAAAGACATGAGCATGGCCCTTTTCCTGCTCTCGCTCTGGGTGCAGGGAGATGCGTACTACGCGTTTGCCGACCGGAAGGGCGAGGCAACCGGCGCAAAACTCGCGGTGCCAGGGACCCCTGTGGAGACTGTTGCGGCAAACCCGAATTACCTCAAGATCCTCCAGACGCTCTACTACACCCCGGGGAAACAGGACCACCCGGTCCGGGTCGTGCCCCGCTCATATCTCTTCAACCAGCTCTCGGGGTTCTACATCCCGGTCCGGAAGAAGGGCGTGAAGGTTGCAAAGAATACGATGGGGAAGACGGACCTGTTTACCGGGAAGAAGGTGGTGCTTCACGAGCTGAGCCAGGGAACGTTTTCGAATATCCTCAGGACCATGATCGCACTGGATCTGGTCCAGGAACATCCAAATCCGGACAGCAACCGGAAGGAAAATTTCTACACCATAACCCCCTCAGGAGCCCTCGCTTTACAACTCGCTGAGATCAAACCGCAAAAACGCGGGTAACATGTACATGCTATTGTAGCATGTATATGCGTTAATCACATGTACATGTGATAAAATTCATTTTGCTCACGCCGGATGCTTTTTTGGAAGGGGTGGGGGTACCCCCTCCTGGACATGAGAGGGGGTGGCTTATTTTTCACGCAAGGGGCAGGGACCCCCGAGGGGGTAGGGAGTGATGATGGAGTGCCCCTGCCACTCACATAATCGTTCAGGATTGAACAAAAAGAAGAACAGCCTCACTACTGGAGGTTGAACTCCGCTGCTTCTTTTGAAAGGAAGTAACCGAGGATCGTCCGGATGACCACCACCACCGCGAGGTTGATGAGATCCTGCTGGGTCGGCGAAAGCAAGGTGGCGAGAATGTCGGCCGCAATCAGGAACTCAAGCCCGAAGACGATCTTGTCGGTAAAATCCCTCCGGATCTGGTTATAGGTGAGCGCCGCCTTTTTGAACTCAAGGAGAAGAACCCTGATGATCGCCCGGAATCCTCCGAAAATAATCAGGAGTGCCCCGGCAATACCGAGGAGATCAGCGCACAGATTGATAATTTGAATAACCGTTGGCACATCCATACAAAAGACAAAGATCCCGATACGACATGAATCTTGGGGTTGGTGACGGGATATCCCGGTTAAAAAGGCGGGCTGCAGGCAAGTTTCTCCGGGGATTTGATAAAACAATTAATAATAAAAAGATGTGCAAGTCACCGGACCCAGGTCACCAGCGGGGGTTTCTTGTCATGGGCTTCGGGGACCTCTGCCGGGTACCCAAAGACGATCGTCCCGACCGGGCTGTAACCCTCCGGGATATGGAATCCCGCCATGAGCTCCTTGTTGTCATACGCGACTTCCGTTGATCCTACCCAGCAGCTGCCAATACCATGGGAATGAGCGGCAAGCATCATATTCTCCGCGCAGAGCGAACAGTCGATCTGCCGGAACCGGCTCGCCGTTTTACCGGTGATCATGATGACGGTCGGGGCATGGTAATAGATCGAGTACCCCTCGCTCTCCAGCAGTGCCCGGAAGGCATCCGACATCCCGTCGTGGGCATCTTTCATGAGCGAGAGCAGGATGGGCTTGCAGTAATCCGATACCCGGTTTAAGAAAGCCTGGTCCTGCACCACCACAAACCCCCACGGCTGGAGGGCGAGGGCAGACGGGGCATATGTCCCGGTCTTGATGATCTTCCCGATGTTGATATCGGATATCTGCTGCTTCTGGAACTTCCTGACACTGCGGCGTGTCATAATGGCATCAATCGTTTCCATGGTCTGAAATCTCCTTAAATCTCCTGAATTTTCTGAAATTTTCTGGTCCTGGAATCATTAACCTGTATCCGGTTAACGTTCCCCGACCTGCACGAGAACGGTCTCCCCTTCAACCCGGACCGGGTAGCATAGGAGGGGTCGGGGCGGGCGTGATTTTTTGGCATAGTTGAGAACCACGCCGGTCAGATCGGTCCACCGTATCACCCGGCCGTCCCGCAGATCGAACTGCGAGTTGTGCATCGGGCAGGTAAGGATGGTCCCGCTGAGTGTCCCCTCCGAAAGATCTGCTCCCAGGTGAGGACAGAGCAGCTCCGTGGCGTAGAACTGCCCGTTCACCCTCGCAAGAAGGATGCCGGTATCGCCGGCCATCACTTTCCTCAGAGTCCCGTTGCGGAATTCCACCGTGTTTGCTACGGGAAAAAACCGGCTCACATCCTGCGACACTATGGTGCAGAATACTCCTGTGAACACTTAATCGTTATGGCGTACCCCGGTTCCCGGGAAACAGGGGCCTTCTCACCCCGTGCGGGGAGTCCTAACGGAGCAGGTCCTTCCCGATCCGGTACGCCTGGTCCATGAGCTCCTTCTTCTCCGTTACGGGCGGTTTGACACCGGTATCGAGATCGCAGGCGATCATGTGATCTTTTACGGTCAGGCCCGACAGGCCCACCGCATACATGAAGGATCCAATCCCGCTCTCAAACAGGTGTCCATCCGGCTGGTTCTGCGTAAAGATGAACGAGACCTTCTTCGATGCCGGCAGTTTCGGGACCAGGTTCATGCTGACATACGGGAACATGCGGTCGAGCCACGCCTTGGTCTGGGCCGTGACGGTGGAGAAGTAGATGGGCGATGCAAGGATCAGCCCGTCCAACTCCTGCACCAGCCGGTGGACCTTCTGCATGTCATCCTTGACCGCACATTCCGCCACATCGTTCTTCTTGCACCAGTAGCAGGCCTGGCAGCCCCTGATCTTCAGGTCATTCAAGAAGACAGTCTCCGTGGCAATACCCTGTTCCTTCAATCCCCGTTCGGCTTCCGCTGCAAGGATGCGGGTGTTACCGTTCTTCCGGGGGCTCCCGATCAGTATGGTTACTTTTTTCATGGTTTTGACTCCTGTTATTATTCCACCCATCGTACTTTCTGCTCCAGCGCCGGGTCAAGACGCGGCTGGTCTTTCGGTGTTCCCAAGGGGTATCCCAGCGGCGTGATGGCCACGATCTCCTTATCGGGAGGGATTGCGAGGATGGTGCGCAAGGTCTTCTCATCCCGGAGGGGGCCCGTCATCCAGCAGGTGCCAAGCCCGAGCGCTGTTGCGGCAAGGAGCAGGTTCTCCATAGCGGCGCTCGCACTCTCGAGGTTTGCCTTGCGGAGATCCGGGGAATCGTCGGTACTTGTCAGAACGACGATCACCACCGGTGCACCACCGTAGGTCCCGGCGAACCGGATGAACTCCTCGCGGGAGAGCGAGCCCCGCATCGGCGAGAGGTTCCAGCTCTTCGTATACTCTTCACTGACCCTGCGGTAGCTCTCTCCCATCTCCCCGATCTTCTTCCCGGTCACTACCACGAACTCCCACGGCTGGCGGTTCATACCGGAGGTTGCCCAGTTGGCGGCATCGAGAACCGCGTGAATATCCTCTTTTTTAACCGGGGCCGGGCTGTACTGGCGCACTGCCCTCCGCTGGCGTATCGCTTCGAATATGTCCATGATTTTTCCCCTTCCGTCCAAGTCAGCCCGGGTTACTGCCGGGGTGCCTCGTCTCCGGCCTGCACGAGCCGTGCTCCCAGTTCAGATGCCCGTTTACAATCCAGGGGGAAGACCGTTTTGCGCCGTTCTTTACGCTCTTCCGGATCGAAGTAATTGAAGACGACCTTGTCGTAATCCTCGAACTGGAGGGTCTCGTTGGAGAAGAGGGATTCCGCATGCCCGAAAGTCCGGGCAAGAACGCTCTCATTCAGGCCGGTATGGACGGTATAATGGTAATCCTTCATCATCTGTTCCGAGACATTCATCGTGTAGATGAACGCTGTCCGGATCTTTCTTTCAAAAAGGGACGTTGGCGGGGTGGAGTAGACAAGATACGGGAAGAGCAGCCGTTCCATGAAGCACCGCATCTCACCGGTCACGGTGCCGAAATAGATCGGGGATCCGAGGATGAGGGCGTCCGCCTTCCCGATCCGTTCGAGTATTGGAGTCATCTCGTCCTGCATGGCACATTTCCCATAGCTCTTCCCGCCTTTCAGCTTGCAGGCAAAACAGCTGGTGCACCCCTTGAACTCCAGATCATAGAGGTGGATGAGTTCGGTCTCCGCACCGGCAGACTGTGCCCCCTGGAGGGCATGTTTGAGCAGCATTGCCGTGTTCCACTTCTTGCGCGGGCTTCCGTTGATGGCTATGATTTTCATGATGGTACGCTCAATTTTCACTCGGTTTTTACCCATTTTTTCCTATTGGTTTTTCACGTTGGTTTTTTCCGGCCTTATGAGGCAAAGAGGCAGATATTTCCCTCGGGTTGCCGGCACTGGTCGCAGGAAAGGCATTCTGATACGGTCCCGGGGTCGTTCTCCCAGAGGTTCACGAGATCCGGCTGCCGGAGAAGGGGTCGGGAGAGGGAAAAATACCCGATCCCGGTTGAGTTCAGTAGCTGATCCATAACGGACAGGGTCCGGTTTACCCCGACCATGATGACCGGGACACTAACTTCCCGGGCGATCTCCGCGGCATAATTCCGGAGCACCGATTCCTCAAAACCGGTCTCCTTGAGACCGGGGACTGATCCGGCCCCGCCGGTGATCTCGATCGCATCAATGCCCCGGGCAGCAAGCCGGCCACAGGCATACCGGCAGGCCTCAAACACCCCGTCGTCCTCTTCGAAATCGGAACAGTTGATCTTGATCAGGACACCAAAATCCTTCCCGGCCCGGGCACGGATCTCATCAAAGATCTCAAGGATGAAGCGGGCACGGTTCCCAGCCGACCCGGCATAGTTATCCGTCCGGGTATTCTTCTTTGCATTGAGGAACTGGCTGAGGAAATAACCGTGCCCGGCATGGATCTGGACACCGTCAAAACCCGCGTCTTTCGCCCGGACAGCACTCTCGCCAAAGCTCCGGACGATCGCGTGGATCTCTTCGTGTGAGGGGACAGCAGGGGACCACATTCCGCCGTTCCTTCCGGGAAAGACAAGCTGCATGACAACCGGGCACCCGTTCCGGTGGATCATGGAGGTCAGGTCCCGGTACTCCGGGATAAAGGAGTCATCATGGATCGCAAGCATCCCCGGGGGACCGGTCGCATCCGGGATGATGAGGGTTGCACTCGTGATGATCAGTCCGACGCCCCCCCTTGCAAGGTTCCGGTACACCTCCACCAGCCGCTCGGTCGGGTGTCCGGCACTGTCGGCCATCGCCTCCCATGTTGCTGAACGGATGAACCGGTTCCTGAGGGTGACGGGGCCGATCCGGGTCTCGTCAAACAGGGTTTTCATAACCCGGCTTCCCCACCGGTCTCCAGCAGTTTTTTCCTGCCTGTTGCTGCGTAATCTTTCATGTTATCTCCAGGTATCCATCCCGTATATTCTTCCGGTGTGAGTTACTGCCACGTTACCTCAAGGGGCTTCCGGCGGGGGATTCCGTGGATCCTGTACTGCGGGTGGCCAAACATCATCGTGTACGCCGATTTCCGTCCCGCGGGCAGGCCAAGTTCCTTCTGGAGCGGTGCATAGGTGGTCGCAGCCATGGCTACAAACCCTGCCCAGCAGGTCCCGATACCAAACGCCGGGGCAGCAATATCGAAATGCGTGAGAGCAATGATGGCATCGGTGGATGCAACCGGGTTGCCTTCCGGAATATGGGCGAAGAGCAGGTGCGGGGCACCCCGGCAGATGACATCATTTCCACTCTCCCAGGATTTGATCAGTCCCGGCACGTAACCGCTCATCGGGTGGACAGTATTCACAAGGCTCTTCATCCATTCAGCGGTCAGACCGGCGATCTTTTTCACTTTCGCCGGGTCATGAATCACAATCCACTGCACGGGCTGCCCGTTTCCCCCCGAGGCGGCGTACCGGGCGATGTCAAGCACCTGCTCTATCTTCGCCTTTGGCACAAGATCGCTGGTGAAGTGCCGCACTGACCGGCGTCTCCTGAGATAATATGCCATCTCTTCCGGAGGGATCATACCGGCACCGGTGGGGAGTGACTCCTTCTCATCCGGGCGGACATTCAAGAGGAGGGCCCGGGACGGGCAGGAGACCTCGCAGTGCCCGCACTGGATGCACCTCCCGGCCGCGTCCTCCTTTACCAGCGGCAGGGTATTCTCATCGGCGGGGGTAACGATCGCCACCGGGCATACAACAGAGCAGATCCCGCACCGGGTGCAGAGATCCTGGTCAACAAATATCGTAGTCATATTCAGATTTCTCCTTCCGGTATCCTGGTATAAAGCAGGTTCCGGTATTTCCGTATAAGGATTTTAATGATTCATCATCCGCAGGAGCCAGGCCATATTCTGCCCAACTCTTTTCGCGTGCTGGATTCCTTCCTCATCCCGTTCAACATCACCAATATCCCGTCCGACCCCGATTGCGGGAAAGCCAGGAACGATCATGTCATTTGCGAGGAAAAAATGGAGCAGCGAGTCGAAGGTGCGACTTGCCCCGGTGCGTCTCACGGCAACAACAGCATTCCCGACCTTATGACTGAAGGGATGGCCGTTGGCATACGAGACAAACCCGGCCCTGTCGATGAGTGCCTTCATCTCCGGGGTGACATCCAGGAAGTACACCGGGGATCCAAGGATGATCCCATCGGCCTCAGTCATCGTATCGATACAGGAATTTACGATATCATCATCGATGACACAGTGCCGGTCCCGGTTCTCGAAGCACTTCATGCAGGCAGTACAGCCATGGATCTTCCTCCCGCCAACCTGCACGGTTTCCGTCTCGATCCCTTCTTTTTCGAGCTCATCAAAAACATGCCGGATCAGGATGGAAGTGTTTCCCTCCTTCCGGGGACTCCCGTTGAATGCAACGACTTTTGTCACTTCATTTCCCCTGGATCAGCTTCTTTCCGGCACTCCAGGCATCCCCGGAGTACTTCCCGAGGGCCCAGTAGCGGTTATCCGGCATGGTCAGGAAGAGCGGGTCGATCTCCGGGAAGTCCGGTTTTCCATCCTTTAACACATCGCCATCCGCATAGGCTCCCATGATTTCACCGATGAAGAGCGTATTGGTTGGCAGCGGGACCGCCTGGACCAGCCGGCATTCGAGCGAGACCGGGCATTCCCGGATCATAGGAGCGGTCTTTAGTGAGCCATAAAATACATCAAATACATGGGCCTTGTCGGTCTTCGCACCGGATACCAGCCCGCAGTAATCCGTCTTCTCCAGGAGGGCCGAAGAGGGGATGTTGACCGAGAAGGTTTTTGTTTCTGCAATCCCCCGGGCAGTATGGTGGTGGTTCCCGATCCCGCAGAGAATCATCGGCGGGTTCGCATTCGCCCGGGCACACCAGCCCACGGTCATGAAATTGTCTTTCCCGTTCACCTGCGTTCCTACCAGGACCACCGGCATCGGGATGAAAAAGTTCTGTCCAATCTGTGTCTTTTCCATGGTTTTTCCTCACTCATTACAAACTGACAGAAAGCCATAAGCAGAAAGCATGCATACTATTCATCTGCAAGGGCAATCTGAACTATTAAGATAGATTCGGCCTTAAGTGAATATATAGGAAATACAGTATGTATGGTAAGATACTTTCCCTGGAGTAACCATGACGTACACGAAGAACGGGAAGACCTACCACTGCCCGGTTGAAGCGGCTCTCGAAGTGATCGGCGGGAAGTGGAAACCGCTCATCCTCTGGGCACTCGGGGATAATGTGATGCGGTTCGGTGAACTCCAGAAAGGGTTGCCAGGTGTCAACGCCAAGATGCTCACCAAGCAGCTCCGCGAACTCGAAGAGGACGGAGTAATCACCCGGACCATCTATCCCGAGATACCGCCACGGGTGGAGTACGCGATCACCGATTTCGGAAAGACCTTGATCCCGATACTGCAGGCGCTCTGCAACTGGGGGGCGCAGTATCTTGATATCGATGAGGATGCTGCACCCCGGTGCACGGGAAAAACCCTGAAGAAGAAATAACAACGCCGGGCGGGGATCCCGGTAAAAATACATTTTTAAAAAGAGATTTGCACGCTGAGATCAGTACCGGTGTATCAGCAGTAATTACGGCTTTGTCACATTCGCGTCCCGCATGCCACATCCCTTATCCCTCATTCCGGCTCATCTCTTTTGCATGGACCCGGTAATATCAGATATCCGGCAGGAACTCGAAAACCTCGCAGACCCGGATCTCCGGAAAACCTCCCAGCGGTTCTTCAGGGAAGAGATCCTGTGCTACGGAATGAAGACTGCCACCGTAGTTGCTATCGCAAAGAAATACTGGAAAGGGGTAAAAGAGCGGCCAAAACCGGAGATCTTCGCTCTCTGCGAGGATCTGTACCAATCCGGTTACATGGAGGAGTCCTTCATCGTCTCGAACTGGGCTCACGCTCTTTCCGGGAGATACGAAAGAGAGGATCTCACGGTGTTCCGGCACTGGATCGACACCTACATCACCAACTGGGCATCCTGCGACGGGTTCTGCAACCATACGATGGGCGATTTCATCGAACAATACCCGGAATTTACTGACGAACTCAAGCGCTGGACACAGTCAGAGAACCGCTGGATGCGCAGGGCGGCGGCAGTCTCGCTCATAGTTCCGGCCAAGCACGGGATGTTTCTCAACGAATCGATGGAGATTGCGGACCTTTTACTCACTGACGGGGACGATATGGTACAGAAGGGTTACGGGTGGCTGCTCAAGGAGGCCAGCCGGAAGCATACCGATGAGATCTTCTCGTACGTTATGAAGAACAGGAAAAAGATGCCCCGGACTGCCCTGCGGTATGCAATCGAGCTGATGCCAAAGGTTCTCAAGGCTGAAGCAATGAAGAAAGACTGGTAACCAGGCAAAAGAGATGATTCTCCCCCTGTAGAGTCCAGAGGGGAAGTTTGTTGTCACTATCCCGTTATGATGATGGGCGGTGATTAAGAATGTTTCCTTATTCCATCTTCCGGATGTGATGTCCGCTGCCTTCATCAAGCTGCTCTGCTACGTGGTTCTTGAGCATTCCCACCATATCGGGGGAAATTAGTTTTCCGGCCATCACGTGAATTTCTTTTTTACCGGTGGTGGGATTGACCTCATAGGTCATGACGAAGTCCTCGTGGTTTGCCATAGCGGAGAAGAGCAGATCGGTCACGGCTTCATGAAACGGTTTTTCATCGTTTTTCCGGCGCGTTTTTCTAATAGTCATTATGGTACGTGCTACGCGCGGGATAATAAATATTCATACGGGATTGCTGGTTATCCTGCAAAAAAGGGGGTGGAACGGAAGGTGGCGGTCAGATGCCATTCTTTTTCAAGAACCGCTCGTGAAGGCGGGTATCCCCGCCAAGTTCCGGGTGGAATGAGAGGGCCATATGCTTTCCCTGCTCAACAGCAACGATTCCCTGGTCGAGCCGTGAGAGCACAGTGACACCCGGTCCTGCGTGGGTCACGACAGGGGCCCGGATGAAGATGGCATGAAACGGCCCTCCGTCAAGACTGTCGATGGGGAGGTCGGTTTCAAACGATTCGCGCTGACGGCCGAACGCATTCCGGTCAACGGTGATATCGATAAGATTCAGGGTATTGATGCGGGCGTCATCCACGTGAGTCGCTATCAGCACCATGCCGGCACAGGTGGCAAAAATGCCGCCGGAAAAGTTCCGGATCGGCTCATAGAGATGATTCTTGTCAATAAGCCGGGAGATGGTGGTGGATTCCCCACCGGGGAGTGCTAACGCGTGACAGCCTTCCAGATCGGCGGGATGGCGCACGGTTACCACATCTGACGAACTCCCGCAACCAAGGTTGTCGAGAGCAAGCACGAACGCATCGATGTGCTCACTCACGTTTCCCTGGAGCGCAAGAACGCCGATCTTAACGTCCACGGGTCTGCAACACCTCATCTTCCCGGAGGGTGTGGATATCGAGACCGGGCATCGCATCACCAAGCCCGCGGCTTACCCGTGCGATTACCTCGGGTTCATTGAAGTGGTTGACAGCTTCGACAATTGCTTTTGCCATGAGCTCGGGGTTTGTTGACTTGAAGATCCCGGAACCAACGAACACGCCGTCTGCACCCAGTTGCATCATCATTGCAGCATCCGAGGGAGTGGCAATTCCTCCGGCAGAGAAATTTACCACCGGCAGTCGCCCGCGCTCGGCACATTCGATGACCAGTTCCGCGGGGGCTTCAATATCCCGGGCATAGTCGGTCATCTCCTGCTTGTCCATCCCTTTAAGCATGCGGATCTCTCCCATGATGTTGCGCATGTGACGCACTGCCTCAACAACATTACCGGTACCTGCTTCTCCCTTGGTCCGGATCATGGCTGCTCCTTCATTAATCCGGCGAAGAGCCTCGCCGAGATCACGGGCACCGCAGACAAAGGGGACCTTGAACAGTTTTTTATCGATATGGTATTGCTCGTCTGCCGGTGTCAGGACCTCGCTCTCGTCGATCATGTCAACGCCGAGTACTTCAAGGACCTGCGCCTCGACAAAATGACCGATACGGACCTTCCCCATAACCGGAATGGATACCGCCTCGATGATCTCAATGACCTTCTCCGGATCTGCCATGCGGGCAACGCCGCCCATCTTCCGGATATCTGAAGGCACCCGTTCCAGTGACATGACGGCAACGGCCCCGGCTTCCTCTGCTATCTTCGCCTGCTCAGCGTTCACCACATCCATGATAACGCCCCCTTTCTGCATGGATGCAAAGCCGCGCTTGAGGAGCTCGGTACCGAATCTCAGTTCCTCGAGTTTCATATGACGGTACTATTGATCAGCGATCCCAATAAAAACAGAGTACCAACGGCAATCAAAGCGAACATCACCGTGACCATCCTTGTCGCCTCAAGAATAGCTGGTCCACCCTGGTCAAGGGTCCGTTCAACGTCACCAATTGTATAGACGCCCGGCTTCTCAAACCGGATGCCGACGCCCCCCGCCATTGCTGCCATCACAATACCCCCGTTGAACCCGGGACGGTTCCTGCCATCCCGTCGCATCACCTTAAGGGCAGGGGAAAGGCGTCCCCGCTGGAAAAAGTGCAGAAGGAGCAGGAGCACCGTGATGCGGGCCGGGATATAATTGAGGATATCATCCATCCGGGCTGCGCACCATCCGATACGCTCGCGCTCGTCCCGGTATCCCAGCATCGCATCCATCGTATTGACCGCGCGAAAGACGGCGGCGCCGGTAAGTCCGAACAGGCAGAAGTAGAAGAGCGGTGAGATGATACTGTCGGTGAGGTTCTCGGTCATGGACTCGTAACCGGCAGAGAGGATATGTTCACTACCAAGGGTTGCCGTGCTGCGGGAGACGAGCATCTTCACCTTTTCGCGCCCGGTCTCTACACCATCCCTGAGTGCGTTAACAACCGCTAGTGTGTGCTCCTCCAGGGATCGCCATGCGAAACAGCTTTTCAGAAGAAACGGGGCAATGAGCAGGTACCAGTACCATGGTGCAAGAGCTGCAAAGCAGTAAAACGGGGCTGCAAAGACAAGAACGGTGACCAGCCAGAGGGCTACCCCGACAAATCTCTGGATACGGGGAGAATAGAGCCCGGGTTTACCCCACCATCCTATAAACCGGCCGAGAAGAGCGACCGGGTGCCAGGCAGAATGAGGGTCCCCGATCAGCCGGTCAACCAGGAGTGCGGCAAAAAGGACTATCGCGACAAGGGCTATCGCTGACGGTACCATGTGTAGAGTGCACCAACAATGAGCATGATGAACGCAGCGATATTTAAAAATTCATTCCCGATATAGAGCCAGGCAGTATACAGGATGAGGGCAATACCCAGCATAACCATCAGGAGATGGGGGCGGCCCCGGGAGACCGGCTGGACGGGAGATTCTTCTAAAATGATCGGTTTTTTCTGGGGCGGATGGATCACATCCACCCGGGCTGTCGCTTTCATCACGCCGTATCCTGCAATAATCTCCAGATCAAAGAATCCTTCCTGGATATCAGAATAAATGGGGATGGCCAGTACCGATTCATCGACAACATACATGTTCTCATGAAAAAAATCGGTGTACATGCTGGCATTTGCTGATGAGATAGTGATATGAATCGGTGCTCCGCGATTTACAAATTTTACCCGCAGACTGTTACCGGTTACCACTTGAATTCTTCCTCTTGGAAGATCGATCGAATTGATCCCGCTGCGATTAAGGTAAATATCAAAACCTGAGTCCTGACTCCCGGTGCCTTGAGAGAGAAGTAGAAAAAAGGGCAGCGGGTGGTTCATGCCTCTCCTTTGTTATTCCTGGTGAGCCTGAGGCAGAAGGTTGGGGATGCCTTCATTGATGGGATAGTCCACCCGGCATGCCGCACAATGCAGACTGCCTTCAAGGATCTCTTTATCATCCTCTTTGACAACCGAAAGGACGAGATCGCCCTTGCATACAGGGCAACAGAGAATCTCCATCAGGGACCGTCTCATTACAGCTCATCTCTCAGATCAATAATCTGGGTGACTTCAGGGCCGGTGGATATCAGGGCAACACGGCATCCAATGTCATCTTCTGCCTGTATTATGAAGTCTTTTGCCTTTTTGGAGAGCTTGGAGTAATCCCTGACGCCAAAGCAATCCTGGTCCACGCGGTCGATTCCGGTGATCGCTGCCTGTGTGCACCCGTTGATCATCGCAGAGTACTTTGCCATCTCCCCGTCCCAGACGCCGACACGGCGCTTCCGGTGGGTGACGGTCCCGAACTCCTTGATCCCCATACCGTCAGATTTCTCAAACGACATCTCGGTGCTGAACGGGCCTTCTCCGACACGGGTGGGGTAAGCCTTGAAAACAACGACTACATCGTCAATCTTCGTTGGTCCGACGCCGTTATCGGCTGCAATCTGGGAAGCGGAGGTATCCTTGCTGGTCACGAACGGATAGGTGCCGTAATAGAGGGAGATGCCAAAACCCTGCGTGCCTTCCAGCAGGATGTTGCTGCCTTTTTTCAACTCTTCGTCAATAGCCATGGGGACATCGAGCATGTATTCAGCCAGCTCGGGAACATCCTTGGCCTGGGGGGAAACCCGCATGACCCGGTCGGAATTTGCAGGGCCGCATCCGGATCCTGTGCTTCCGATCGTTTTTGAAAGGTGATCGCTCCCCTTATCCCGTGCAATGTGATCTTCGGTAATAATCCCGCATCGCTTGTCCACGAAGACCCGGCCTTTTAGCCCAAGGGTGTCAACTTCGAATTTCAGGACCCTTGGATCAACAAGTACACCGCTCCCGATACAGAGTTTCGCGTCCTTATAGACAAAACCAGACGGGACCATGCGAACACCGTATTTACTTTCTCCGACCTGGACAGTGTGTCCTGCATTCGGACCTACACCGCCGCGGGAGATGATTGCGGGTTTATCCTTGAAGGCGATATGGGCAACGATCTTGCCCTTGCCCTCATCCCCAAAAAATCCACCAACGATGATTGTGCAGCTCATATTAGTTTCATGTAGTATAGGTTGAAGTTCAAAATAAACTATCCCTTACCTTCCATTATCATTTATTAGCAGAGAGCATGAAGAGAGAGAAAAGGGAGAAAAAGAGGAGAAGACGCGGATCAGAGCCCGCTGATAAAAGTCTCCATCCGGCTGAGCGCTTCGGTAAGATCTTTCCGGGAGACCGCGTAGGCACACCGGAGATGATCTTCCCCGCCATCACCGAAAACGCTGCCGGGAACCACTGCTACTTTCTGTTCCCTGAGCAGCCGTTCGGCAAATTCCACATCGGAAAGACCGGTCTTTTTTACTGATGGGAAGGCATAAAATGCTCCATCGGGTACATGACAGGAGAGCCCGATGCGGTTCAAACCAGCCACAATCATGTTGCGCCGAAGGCGGTACTCGTTGACCATGTTGTTCTTGTCCTCTTCTGCAGACCGGAGTGCCTCAAGGGCACCAACCTGTCCCATCACCGGCGCACAGAGCATGATATACTGGTGTATCTTCAGCGCCGCATCGCAGAGCTCCTTGGGGGCACACAGGTACCCTATACGCCACCCGGTCATTGCATACGCCTTGGAAAAACCGTTCAGCGTGATCGTTCTCTCCCAGAGATCGCTGACCGTTGCTGCCGCAACATGGGACCCCTCATAGGTCAGCTCTGCATAGACCTCGTCGCTGATCAGCAGGATATCCTTATCGATAACAATGTCAGCAATCGCTTTGAGATCACCTGCATTCATCACCGCTCCGGTCGGGTTGTTGGGGAAGTTGATGATCAGTGCCTTGGTCTTTGGGGTGATCGATTCCAGGAGGGCTTCAGGATTGAGCTTGAAATGATCCTTTTCCGTGCACCGGATCGGAACCGGCTTTCCTCCCGAAAGGGTTACACAGGGTGCATAAGAGACATAGCTGGGCTGGGCAATAGCTACCTCATCACCCGGATCAACTATCGATCGTATGGCGATATCAAGCCCTTCTGACACACCGCTGGTGATGATGATCTCATCATTGCTGGTGTAGGGGAGATTGTAGTGCTGGCCGAGATACCGGGACAATGCATCCCGGAGTGACTGGAGTCCCTTGTTGGAGGTGTACGAGGTGGTCCCCTGCTCAATGGAGTAGATACTTGATTCGCAGATGTTCCATGGCGTCCGGAAATCCGGTTCACCAACACCCAGCGAAATTACATTGTCCATCGTAAGAGCCAGGTCAAAAAATTTCCTGATGCCCGATGGAGGAATCTCTTTTGCACGATCGGAAATAAAATTGCGCATTTCTTGACCTCAGAAGGAATAGGGGAGGCGCTCTGACTCCTGCTGCTCAAAGAGCGTGTGACCGTTCTCCTTATACGACTTCATGATAATGTGCGTGGCCGTCTCGCGGATCCGGTCCATGGGTGCAACGTGCTCAGATACAAAGCGGGAAACTTCCTGCATATTCTTGCCCGTCACGACCAGCTGGAGATCATAGGTACCCGTCATGAGCCGGAGGGTCTTGACCTGCCGGAACCGCGAGAGCCGTTCTGCTATCCTGTCGTATCCATAATCGCGTTCAGGACTGACCTTCAGTTCGATGACGGCTGAGACCTCGCCATTTCCTGCCAGTTCCCAGTTGATCACGGTAGAATACCGCTTGATCACCTGTGCAGCTTCGAGTGCATGAACACGGTTCTCAACTTCTGCTGTTGAGAGGTTTGTCATGATCGCAATTTCATCTGCTGACAGCCGGCTGTTCTCCTCGAGAATCCGGAGGAGTTCGAGATCTTTTTCATCCATCCTTAATCACCTGAACCAAGTCTTCAACCACTTCGCTTCCATCTGGGACACGTCAAGGTCCTTAAGCCCGTTGAGCCGGGTATCCTTTAAGACAACCTCGCGGATCTTGTCCGTGTTGGAATCGAACCACATCTCTTTTGTCCTGCCATACCGCCCGCGGCTCACGACCCGGGTATTGATAACCCCGAGCATGTTCAACTCGGAGATCAGATCGGTGATCCTGCGGTGGGTGAGCACATCGAGCTGGATCGTCGGGGCAATATCCTGGTATATACGTGAAACCTCTCCGCTCGTAAAGATATTCTGGCCCAGTTTTTCTAAGATCAGCATTGAGAAGAGGATCAGCTTGCTCTGGGTAGGCAGGGTTGCAATGCATTCAATCATGCTGTCAGTTTCGATCTTTGCCTGGGCCTGCTTGACGTGTGCCTCGGTAACCTGCGAGGATTCATCCCGGTCGGCAAGTTCGCCGGAGATCCTGAACAGGTCAAGTGCCCGCCTCGCATCTCCATGCTCCTGGGCAGCCAGTGCTGCGCAGAGAGGGATGACCCCCTCTGCCAGTGCTCCTGCAATAAACGCCCCGTCAGCGCGCTGTGCAAGGATATCCACCAGTTGTGGTGCATTATAGGGAGGAAAGACGATCTCTTCTTCTGACAGGGATGAAAGTACCCGGGGATCAAGAAAATCCTTGAAGCTCAGATCGTTTGAGATCCCGATGATACTGACCTTGGAATTTTTCAGATCTGAGTTGATCCGGGTGAGATTATAGAGGGTATCATCACCACTCTTTTTTACCAGCTTATCAATCTCATCGAGCACGATGACCAGCACACCGCCACTGGCTTCGAGCTGGTTCTTTAACTCGGCATAGACCTGATCCGTTGGCCACCCGGTCATGGGTATGTGGGTGCGTGTTCTGTCACTTCCGAGTTCTTCGGAAACGTCGAGACTCTTGGCAATCTGGGCAAGCACCCGGTACTGGGTGTCAATAACTTCACAATTCAGGTGAACGAGCCGGCAGATCATCCCCATCTTGCTGCTTGTCCTTTCCAGCTCAGTTCCAACATACCGGACGCATGCAGTCTTACCCGTACCAGTCTTTCCATAGATCAGGATATTTGAAGGGGTTTCATTCCTGAGTGATGGTGCAAGGATAGAAGCAACTTCTTCTATCTGGGGTTTTCTGTGGGGGAGGATCTGGGGACGATACGAGTGCCTGAGAACTTCACGATCCTTAAATATCCGGTTGTTGGTGAGATATTTCTTGAATAATCCTGTTGACGGGTCTTCTGTTTCGGGCATGGTTACACTGTAGAGCAGAGAATTAGTGCGAATACCCTAAAAAACGATCGGTATATCCAGCTTATAAACCCCTTTATTTCCATTGGAAATAATGTTATATACTCTTTAAAATGCTAAATGCGGTTGAAAATTAAGATTTGTTTTTTTAGTGTTTTCTCATTTTATGCTATATTTTTTAATTGCTTTTATGTTTTTGGATTTTTTCTGTCTTATGTTCTGTATTTTTAATTGATTTTATCTTTTTAGGGATTTTTCTCTTCTTGTATAAGTGTTTTGAACATTTTTACATTGAGGGGGAGACCCCTTTGTTTCGTATGGAACTTTTAAAAAATACCTAGGGGTATTATTAATTATACAATAAAATAGCCATTTCAATATATTAAATTATTAATATATATAATGATCGAAACGAATGTAGAAATATGACAGAGCTATTGTTGCATAAAAATTGAAAAAGGCATAGAATATTCAAAAAGTTCCACTGGAAACAAAGGGGTGGTCCCTGAAAACAGTAAAAAAACACGTCAAATTATGATAAAAACAGTATGAATTACATTATTGGAATCTGATAATATCAAAAATATACCTATTTTTCAGGAATTCAACTTACTTATCGTAAATTGACTACTTTTTTTTAGGTTATGCAGCAGTCATTATCATTTTTTTAAGAATTTTATTAATGGTTAATTAACCATACAACTATCAATATGAACCAGAATCACATCCAATCTATTCGGATCTCTGCTGCAATTATCACCGTATCTAGTACAAGGAAGCAGGAAACTGATTCCAGTGGCGCAACAATATCCAAATTACTGAACGCTGCCGGCATACCGGTGAATCACTATGCAATTGTACCTGACCGGATAGAAGCCATCCGGAACGAGCTCTATCTTGCCATGAAAACTGCCAATTGCATCATCATCAATGGAGGAACCGGCCTCACCCATGATGATTGTACTATTGAAGCAATCTCACCAACACTTGAAAAAAAGATTGATGGGTTTGGCGAATTCTTCCGGATGAAAAGTCTCCAGGAGATTGGCACTTCATCCATGCTCTCACGGGCAATTGCCGGTATTATTGATGGAAGAGTAATTTTCTGCATTCCTGGATCGACACCCGCAGTAACCCTTGCGACAAAAGAGCTCATCCTTCCGGAGATTACCCACATTCTATCTCATGCAAACAGGTAATCCAACAATATTATCCAATAACGGGACCGGATTGCCCGTCACAACTTTTTTTAGTTTGAATAAAGTACGAACCCTGTTTCCGCTTTTGCCTCTGCTACCGGTACACTTCCAGCAGGGCTATTCGTTCAAGAACCAGATCAACAATGTTGTTGCCAATGGTAGTGGCAAGTTCATCCCGGGTGATAGCAAACAGATCCATAAGATAGGCCTGTTTTCCTGAATCTATGCAACTCCATTTGTCCTCAATAAAATGAACAACCGGGACGAGAGCGTTCCATATTTTGTCAGATGGTGGATAGCAACAGATATACAGATGATTCTCTCCGGAATGAATCCCGAATGGTGCGGCCAGGGAGCACTGGCGGGAACCTGCTGCATACAGGAGCGCCTCCATCTCAAGAGTGTTTGAGACCATCGTTCCTGCATTATACGACCGCACTGCGTGACATATCGCAGTATGAGCATGCTGCATCCCGGCCAGCATGTCGGCGTTAAAACAGATGATGTGGGTATCATGAGCCTCTGCAATGTTCCGGAGGGTCTGAAGAAATACAGCACGGTCTTCAATTGTGCTGATTGCGGATTGAACTTCATACGGATTGCCCTGATGGGAAAAAGGCAGACACACTGCCGGGTCGTGATTTTTCCTGTTTATTTCATCCGATCCTGCTGTCTCTTTCTTTATTGTCATAGATGCTCAACCAAATTTTGATAGTGTTGACTGTCCCTGCACTGCTGTATCGTCAATTTTCCCTGATGGTACATGTTTGGACGTATCCAGTTGTGGAAAGAGTTGTTCTGCAATTCCCCGCCCAAGAATCTTTGTCACGTTCTCAATTCCTGCTTTACCCAGTGCAAGTGGTGAAGTAATACCATTATTAAAGAGACGCCGGGCACGTACGCGTCCGATCCCACGCAGTTTCACGAGGGGGAGCAGTTCACGACGGATCCCGTTTTTCATGCAGATCTCGTATTCCTTTATTTTCGGGTGCACTGAGGGTGCAAACATCCTTGCCAGTTCAACAGTTGCGTGCAGCAACCAGTTCACGTTCTCTACCATGCCATAGAGATCGCCGGGACCCACGGCATATCGTTCACAGATCTTTTCATCGGGAAGTTCATCGGTCCAGTCTGCAAGGAGCATGGTTGTTTTGAGTGCCCGGTAATAGGGTTCTGCCTCCTCCTCGTCCTGCGGGGGTTCATGCCAGAGCTCACCGACATGGGCATCAGCCATACGATCGAGAGCAGGAATATCGGTATTCTTTGCATAGAGTCTGGGCATATCCGGAGTGCTGCAGATGGTCTGGAGAACACCAAGATCTGCATAATTTTCATTGTTCCGGAGCCCGCTGACAATGAGCGCAGCGCTGCGGGGATCTATATACAGCCGTGAAACCAGACTGCCGAAGTCGGTGGTACCAAGATGCTCTCCTACTTCGACTACCAGTTCTGATGCAACGAGAAAGACAAGTGCTGCATCCACCGCTTTCTTCATCAGGCGACCTTGCCGGTGTTCATGGACGTAAAAAGTCCTGTCCATAAACGTGGCGAGTTCTGCCCTGGTACCGGCAAAACCAGATGCGATCAGAGAGAGTACATGGGTGTAGAGTGCAGTTGGCTCAGCAATTTTTGAATGAATATCTTCCGCATCCGCATCGATATATATGTCAAAGAGCTTTTTACTCTCCCTCTCGTCCTTTGCGATAAGGACGGCCTCCCCGTAAGGATCGAGGCGTGGTCGGCCGGCCCTCCCTGCCATCTGGTGATATTCGCTGGCCGGAATCGGCTGCATCCCCTCTCCTGAAGAAAAGCGCAGGTAATCCCGTATGATCACCCGGCGTGCGGGAAGGTTAAGTCCCGCTGCCAGGGTCGGGGTTGATGAGATGGATTTGATCAGCCCTTTCCGGAATCCCTCTTCTACGATAGAACGCTCGGGCCGGCTCAGTCCTGCGTGATGGAAGGCTGCGCCTTTAGCAACACAGGCTGCCAGGGTTCTGACCATCTCCGTCTCGGCACCTTTACTCAGCTGTTCTGCATAAGCAGCGAGAGCAGGGTCATCACTTTTTATCGCACCGGCAGCCCGTTTTGCAAAAGCTTCGGCGTTACGGCGGGAGGAGACAAAGACAAGACACTGTCCGCCCTCTGCAATGGTATCAAGGCAGAGATTGAGATCATCAAAATTTTTTGAGACCTGTTTTATTGCGCGTTCCCCATCATTAAAAAGAATACGATTATTGCAATAAACCCCTTTGCGCAGATCAACCGGGCGCCAGTTGCTGGTGACCAGTTCTGCGTCAAGCCATCCGGCGAGTAATTTCGGGTTACCGATTGTTGCAGAAAGCCCGATTACCTGCATACCGGGATTGCGGCACCGCATCTTTGCGATCACCACTTCAAGCGTTGGTCCCCGGCTGTCAGAATCGACCAGGTGAACCTCATCGATAACAATCAGGGTGATATCGCTGATCCATCGTGCGCTGTTGCGGAGAAGTGAGTCCACCTTCTCGCTAGTTGCTACAATAATGTCATTCTTTCCCAGCAGATCATCGCGCCGGTCAAGATCTCCTGTTGAAATACCGACGCGGACTCCCTTGTTGCCAAATTCATCATATTTCTCGCTTGCGAGAGCTTTTAAGGGGACAATATACAGGCATTTTCCGCCGGCGGCTATGTGACTGTGCATTGCCATCTCGGCAACCAGTGTCTTTCCGCTTGCCGTAGGGATGGCAACAAGGAGGTTTTTTCCTGCAAGCATGCCGCGTTTTACACATTCGGCCTGGGGAGGGTAGAGCTCAGCAATACCTGCCTGCATGTAATGTTGTTTGAGACCAGCCGGAATCGGAAGCTCACTGATCAACATGTCAAACCCGTCCCCCTACTTAAAAACCCCATTGATTCCACTGAAACAATCACGTATTTGAGGTATTTAGACAAATTAAGTCTGTTATCCGTAATTATTCTCCAGTGGAAATTTAGCAAAAACATAAATATTGTTGCAGGAATTTCGGTTATTCCTGCGCTCAATAATAATAACTGATCATATCCTGTTTTGCCTCTTTCTTTTTCCGGTCAAGGAAGGCAAAAACATTCTCGTGGGGGACGCCCTCGATCAGCATATCGACAGCAGCCCGGGCGGTCTTGAGCTGCTCGGGATACCCGATAATTGAGACGGTCTTTCCAAATACCGAAATCTCGACGTCGGTCATATCCTCGATCTGTTCCCGTGCCCTGCCGTCCTTGCCAATGATCCGGCCCCTCAGTCTGTCCAACTGGCGCGGACCATCTGCCATTCCGGAAAGATCAATGACTTCAAGCAATAGATCTTCATCCTCGATCATCTCAAATGCACGTTCAGGGGAAAACCCGCAGTTGATGGCGTTGATAATTTCTACAGCCCGGAGAAGGGAGATGGTGTGCTCTTCAGTTCCTTCAACTTTTACAATCCCCTCTTTGCTGTCGATGGTGATGGTGGCGTGGGTTTTGGCCTCGAGCTCTCTCTTGGTGGCGCCAGCCTTTCCAATAAGAACACCCACCCTGCTTCCGGCGATTTTGACTTCCTGCATCATGTTTGTTTCATCTTGGTTTTTGTATTATTATATTTAATTGCCTAACGTTGTGACACTCATCCATTGGCAGTCAACGGTTATCATGGTTCGGCAACATTGAGTCCGGTAACTGCATTGAACAGATCAAAATCCTTACGGATTTCACATCGGTTTTTAAAATACCGGTTTATATTACGGATATCCCGCATCAGGAACTGCAGTGCCCGGGGATGATCGCGGGTTACGGATTGCCCCATATCGATGAAGTAGGGCTTGTCCCCGTACAAAATATTAAACTCGCTCAAGTCGGCATGTACCAGCTCAGCTTTATTGTACAGGATATCGATGGTGTTGGTTATCGTCTCATAGATCTCTGCTGGATCCTCCATAATGACATTCCGGAGTTGTGGGTAAGCAATCTCACCCTCCCCGATGAATGACATGATCAGGATGTTCCTGTCCCAGACGATCGGTTCAGGGACAGCAATACCCGCATCCCGGGCCCTGACCAGGTTGGAAAATTCCTTCCTCGTCCATGCAAAGATAAGATCCTTTTTCGCCTTTTTTACATGGGAAAATCTGCGGTCGCCCGTTACATACGAACTCATTGTGGTAAAGTTCGCAGTGCGGATCCGGTATATCTTAATGGCGATTGGCACTCCTTCCCGCTCGCCATAGAATACATTCGCCTCCTTTCCGGTGCTGATTGAACCACCGATTAAGGATAACCATTTTTTATGCACCAGTTTGTAGAGTGCGAGAAGCGTGACCTCGTCAAAGACATCCTCCCGAACCTTGAACTGGTCAGCATCTTTGATACGGATGCCCATCTCCTCGATAAGTTGATCAAATCGATCTTCTTTTTTTTCAAGACTCACGGGGGGTCACAATCCTAATGGTATTGGATAGTTACTTGATGTAGTCTCGCACCGGGGCAAGAATCTCTGCGAGCGACTCCCCGCATGCTTTCTTGAGATCCATGGGATGTACTTCACCTTTTCCATAGGCCGTTTCGAGATCAATGTAACTTGAAAACACCCGGTCGCCGCCAAATTTCTCCGGCCGTTTAATGGTGATCTCAGGAAGGCGCGGGAAGATGTGGTACTGGAAGATCTGGAGTATCGGGTTCTCTGGAATCTCCGGTGGACAAAATGCCTTCTGGCATTTCTTTTTTATCTCTTCTTCCGTGTCTGCTACAGAGATGTAATTCCCCTGTGAAGAGGACATCTTCTTTCCGTCAATCCCGTTCAGGATGGGGGTGTGAATGCAGACGGGAGCTGTGTACCCGAAGTTCACCAGGTGCTCCCGGGCGAGCATGTGGATCTTGCGCTGATCAATACCCCCGACTGCTGCATCAG